>JAKFYP010000138.1 GCA_021730835.1 Alphaproteobacteria bacterium | reverse complement strand
GCCGCTGGACGACATCATGCGCAAATACCCGATTCAGGCCGGGGCAGCGACGCAGGTGCTGGCGAATGTTTTTCTGGTCTCATCCAGCCTGCTTCAGTTGCAGATGAATAATGAGGCGCTGAAGCTACATGCGCTTGATACGGAAAAACAAAAGGACATTCAGGGAAAAATCTTCGGCAATAAGCTGGATATGGCCCGTGCCGCCAACTCTGTGGCCGGGTGGGGGCTGGTGATGTCGCCGACGGTGCATTACGATAAAAAAGCCGACTGGCCGAGTGTCGAGCGGGCTTATCAGGAAATCCGCGAGAATCCGCAGCATCTCTCCGCCGCCATGTTTATGGGATCGAGTCTGGCCGGGACGATCAGCGGCGGCAGCAAAGGAAATTTCTTTCAGAAAATGGGGGAGATGATTTACCTGCTGGGCGATGCGACCGTCTATCTGATGCAGACCGATGAATACGGCAAGCAGGCGGCAGGCATGGAAAAATTCGCTGCTGAATCGGCGCGGCGGTTTCTGGAAAATACGACGGCGGTATTCGGGCAGGCGGAAACCAAGGAGTTTGTTGGCAAACTATCGGATTACATCGCCCGCCAGATGACGCTGGAGAATCCAGATTGCAAGGAATGCCCGGCGCTGGCGACGAAAATCGCCGATGAAACCATGCGGCTATTGTCGCAAAAAGAGCAGAAAATCGAGGTCATCGCAGGTGAACTGGCGCAGGCGCTGGTTTGCTTCCCCGAGGAGGATCGGGCCACGCTGCGACCGGCGCTGGCGGAAAAAATCGCGCAGATGGATCACGTCTACGCTTCGGCGGAAGAGGTGAGCGGCCTGATAGCGCAGAAAGAATTTGCCATCGAGCAGCGCAGCCGTTTGCCCAAACCGGATATATCTCCCGGCATGGCTTCCGTTGCGCCGCATATCGCCGCCGCCCTGTTCGCGTTGCCGCCCTTGCACGCATCGGAAAACGCCGCCGCCCTGTTCGATATTCTGCAACCCCATATGCGCTCAACCGGGCGCGATGCGCAGCATTTCAAAACGGCGGTGCGGGCGCAAGCGGCCTCGCGCAGCGGCATTCCTGAGCATGAATTTCGCGCTATGGAAGGCGATTTGCGGCAGGAGAACGGGCCGGGGCGGTAAAAAAAGGGTTGCGTGATATATACCCACGCAACCCTTGTTCCCATGCCTAGAAAATGAAGAAATCGCCGGTATCGAGCGACCCGTCGGCCACGCCGGTCAGCGTGACGCTGTTGCCGTTGTTCAGGTCGAGAATGGCATTGCCCGCCGCATAGGCAATATGCGTGGCGACGAACTCTTCGACCGTGGCGGCGATAGTGCTTTCAATACCGATGATATCCATCAGCTTCTGAAATCCGCTGAGCGTATCAATCCCGTCACCCTGACTGAACAGGTAGGTATCGTTGCCCGCGCCGCCCTGAAGGAAATCATTACCCGATCCACCGTTGAGCGTATCATCGCCGTCATTGCCGTACAGGACATCGTCCTGATTGCCGCCGGACACA
Organism: Alphaproteobacteria bacterium; assembly: GCA_021730835.1. GTDB lineage: Bacteria > Pseudomonadota > Alphaproteobacteria > Rickettsiales > UBA998 > JAKFYP01. The sequence continues at coordinate 4,146 of JAKFYP010000138.1, read as the reverse complement.
ACGTCATCCTCGTTGCCGCCGCGCAGCGTATCCAGCCCGTCATCACCGAACAGCATATCCGCGCCGCTGTCGCCCCAGATGTTGTCATCTCCGGAGTCGCCTTCCACGGTATCATTGCCGTCCTTGCCCGCCAGAATATCGTTGCCGAGCGAGCCGTTGATGTTGTCGTCGCCGGTATCGCCGTAAATACGGTATTCGCCGTCGCCACCGTTGAGCGTGTCGTTGCCTTCGCCGCCGGAGATGAAATCATTTCCGGTATCGCCGAGCACGGAATCATGGCCGTCCTCGCCATACAGCGAATCATCGCCGATGGAGCCGTTGAGCGAATCATCGCCGGTTCCGCCGTATACGCGGTCATTGCCGTCACCGCCGTTGAGCGTATCGTTATCCGCGTCGCCGTTGAGGTAGTCGTTGTCGCTGTCGCCGTCGAGCAGGTCGGCTCCGTCGCCACCGCGCAGGGAATCATTCCCTTTGCCGCCCTGCAACGTGTCATTGCCGGTATAGCCCATCAGGATGTCCGCACCGTCGTTGGCGCTGAGGAAATCATTGCCCACGCCGCCGTTGAGGCTATCGTCGCCCGTGCCGCTTTCGAGCGTATCGTCACCGGCATTGCCTTGCAGCGTATCATTGCCAGAGCCGCCGGCCAGCGAGTCATTGCCCGAGCCGCCGCTCATGACATCATCACCCGTGCCGCCATTGAGCGTATCAATGCCTGAACCACCTTCCAGCGTATCGTTGCCCGAGCCGCCCTCGAGCGAGTCATTCCCGGATTCGCCGTTCAGCGCATCGTTTTCCGAGCCGCCGCGCAGGAGATCATTGCCGAAGCCGCCGAACATGGTGTCGTTTCCTGAGCCACCTTCGATCGTATCGTTTCCGTCGAATCCCGAGAGCAGGTCGTTGCCTTTGACGCCTTCGATAAAGTCGTGATTGGATCCGCCATCGAGCGTGTCGTCGCCATCCGTGCCGTGGATGCCGACCGCCGCCGCGTTGGTGATTGAATGCGCGCCGCTGAGGATCACTTCCGCGCCAAGCAACCCGTTGAACAGATTGTCCAGAATGGTATTGTAATCCGAACCATCCAGCGCTTCGAGCACGCCGTTGCGCGCCCGGATTGCTCCATCGGCAAAAATGCTGTTGTTGCTGATGAGGTTGTTCAAAGAAGCGTAGTAATTGCCGGAGACGCCCAGCGTATCGTCGTAAGCCTGAATACGCACCTCGTCGAACTTCTTGTTGCCGGTTTGCGAGTTGTTGAATATCTGGCTGTTTTGCACGATGCTGTCCGAGCCGCCGTAAATACGCACGCCGTTCGTGCCGTTGCCATGAACGCTTGCCCCGTCAATCGTGATATGGTCGGAAAGCTTGATCAGAATGCCCTCAATCGCGTTATCGTAATATTCTCCGCCTTGCAAAGTGACGTTGTGGACAAAGGAAATATCGTCACTGCCGCGCTGAAAGACCACGCCCGAGCCGCCGTTGCCGTAAGCCACGTTGTCAATCAGCGTGAAATTATGCGTGCTGGTGACGATATTGAAGCCATGCCGGTCGTTTTCATAGGCAACGTTACCCTCGAACAGGCCGTCAATCTGGAAATCGGCGACAAAACCGTCCAGCCCGTTATGGTGCGAAACGGAATCGCGGATGGTCAGATTCACCGTGATTTCATGCGGATCGAAGCCGTAGCCCGACATATTCATGATTTCCACGCGCTCCAGCGTGATATTGGAATCCTGAAGCGGCGTGCCTGGAATGCCGCCGTTAAACCAGCCATCCACCTTGCCCGTGGTATTGGCACGGTTGCCGTCCAACGTAACATCGCGCAGGCCGAGATCATGGTTTTCCTCACCGTAGGCGGTGCGGAACATGCCCGTGATTTTCCCGTCCCAGCCGTCCTCCAGCTTCACGATGGTCTGGCCCATGCCGTCACCATAGACATTAACATTGTCGCGCATCTGGATGCAGCCATCCGAGCCTTCCTCGCCTCCGTCCACATAGTACAGCCCGGTCGGAATGTAGACCTCCCCGCCGCCTGCCGCCAGAGCGGTGTCGATCGCCGCCTGAATCGCGACCTTATCGTTAGTAGCGTCATCCGGGGTTGCGCCGAAATCGAGTACGTTATAGGTAAGAAAGGGCATGGGGTATTTCCTCCTGAGAAATATGAGTTATAAGCTTCCGGGAAAAGTTAATTTCTATTAACTTATATTGCGCCTTCTAGTTGATAAGACTCTTGCTGTCAAGGGATATGTTAAGTCAACTCGGGGATTGCGGCGATGAATCGTATGTGGTTAACTCACCCGATGACACATCGCCCTCTTATCCTGTTTTTCATAACTCTGCCAGTGTTTTTTGTGGGGTTTTCTCCGGCCCGCGCCGCATTGAGCGAAAACAGGCAGCAGCAATTCGTCAAAACCTGTGAGGCGGAATGGAATCAGCCTTTTCCCGGTAACGAGGTGGATGTCAATACGCTGTGCCGATGCTTGCTCGATGAGGTGGTGCACATGGACGACGACATGACCAACGAGGAGATGCTGAATATCGCTGTCGGCCCGGTCAATATGGATGCAAGACCGGATGTGTTTGTCAATTGCATGCAGCCGTTTTTCATGAAGCTGATAGCGAAGGGGCCACCGGGTGGAGAAGCCGGGGATATGCCGGAAGATGATAAGGTGAATCCCGGGGAGCAAAAGACAGATGAAACCGATGAAGATGCAAAGTAATTTTCCCGGTCGTATCCGGCAGCTTGAGCCGTATTCGGATCGTTTCGATGCGTTTCGGATGCAGGGGGAGGGTTGTCAGGTGTTTTTCGCCGGCTACCCGGCGGGCACGAAGATTGAGCCGCATAGCCACGACACCGATAACTGGGGGGTGATTACCCGGGGAGAAATGGTCATCATCATGGAGGGCAGGGAACATCACTTTCCGGTTGGTGCGTGGTATCATGTGCCCGCCGGTATGGAGCATGCCGCATGGTGTGATGAGGATACCGAGGAAATTGAGTTCTGGTTTGAGGCCAGCGAAGAAAACCGGCAACAAAAGGTAGCATGACATGACTCGCTCCGTCACCGAAAAACCCCGCCAAACCCTGAGCGGCCCTGAAATCCCGGCAAAATCGGGGCATACGAGGCAGGTGATCGTTTTCCTGCACGGGGTGGGCGCGGATGGCAACGATCTGATCTCGCTGGCTCCGATAATGCAGGATGCCTTGCCGGACGCGCATTTCATTTCCCCAAATGCGCCGTTCCCCTGCGACATGGCCCCGTTCGGGCGGCAATGGTTCAGTCTTCAGGTACGGCAGGCCGATGCTATGCTTGAGGGTTTGCGGCAGGTGCAGCCGCTGCTGGATCAGTTCATCAACGATACCTTGTCTGAACACGGGGTCAGTATCCGCAAGCTCGGCATCGTCGGGTTTTCGCAGGGGACGATGACGGCCTTGCACACGATGTTGCGGCGTAATGCGCCCTGCGGCGCGATTGTCGGGTTTTCGGGCGCGCTGATCGGTAGCCAGCAACTGGCGACGGAAGTGAAAGCCTGCCCGCCGGTCTGCCTGATTCATGGTGATGCCGATCCGGTTGTGCCCTATGCCTTGCTGGCCGATGCCGAGGCGGCGTTATCCCGTGCCGGAGTCGAGGTAGAAGCCCATACCCGTCCCGGGTTGCAACATTCCATTGACCCACAGGGGCTGGAATCGGCCAAAGCTTTTCTGAGAAGGCATCTGCTATAGTCAACCGGAGGTGTCCGGACATGATTGGACAACAACAACGAGGCTTACTCAACTGAATTACAACAGGTTGCCTCCACCCTGTAGGCTACGGCAGCGAGAATGGCGGTGGCGAGAGAAATGACTTATTCTCCTCGAAACAAAAAAACCGCACGTGACGTGCGTCAGTGTATGGACGGAAGCGCATAAATCCGACACCTGAATACCTGTCCTCGCAGCAAGCTAAGGGGTATTACGGCGTTCCTGAGTCGGTCGCCTTGTTACAAAACTGGCACTACTGCAAATCAAGTGGATATGGTGTGCAGGTTTGACGTTTGAGAGGTTGAGTTTTCCTGTGAGGAGGTAGGTCATGGTGATGAGGTGGTTGAGTTTATAGGCTCTGGCCTTGCGTTTGGCGGCCTGGACGGTGGAGTTCAGCCCCTCCAGGATGC
>JAKFYP010000146.1 GCA_021730835.1 Alphaproteobacteria bacterium | reverse complement strand
GCTCAGCTACCAATCTCGGCGATTCGATCAGCGAGTTCGAGATTATTGAGTTTACCAGCGCTACTACCAGTAATACGATCACCCTGCGCAACGGCGATAACGAAATTGACCTCTCCACCGAGGCAGGGGCCGACGCGTTCGAGGCGGATCTGCGTGACTCCTTCGGCATCGGCGAAGGCAGCGGTTCGCTCAGTTTCCAGATCGGAGCGAGCGGCAGCAATACGCTGAGCGTCACCATCGGCAACAACACGACTGACCGGCTGTTCGCGGGCGAAAGTTTAAGCGTGCTGACCACCGCTGACGCCACCATCGCCGAGGATGCCATTGACGATGCGCTGATTACCATCGGCGAGCAACTGGCACGGGTTGGTTCCTATCAGGAAGTGGCCGATTACGCGAGTGCAGGGCTGAGTTCGGAAATCCTCAATAAGGACAGCGCCCGTTCCGCATTGGCCGATACCGATATTGCCTTTGAGGCAACGGCACTGGCGCTGGCGACCGTCCAGTCGCAAAGCGCGATTGCCGTCATCGCCCAGACGCAGGCGCTGGCCAACAATCTCGTGCGGCTGGTCGAAGCGGGGCTGTCGTAGGGATAATATAGCCGATTTACTTGTGTGACGTGTACATCAATCAAATCGGCTATCGCCCGCGACTGCGGGCGCGCCACTCACAGCATCCACCTGTGGGATGCTGTGTCATAAAAGAGTTCAGCATCCACCTGTGGGATGCTGTGTCTTATGAGGATGAGCATCCCACAGGTGGATGCTCATGCGGCATATCGTTTGTGCGTAAGCGCAAACTCAATCAATTATACCACAATATTGAGGATGGAGCCGCGATCCCAGTAAATCCCGGCGCTTAATGCCTGAATGGCGCGAACAATCAGTTTTTCCAGCACATCCGGCGTCGGAATGGCGGTGAAGCCGCGCAGTCGCGGCGGGCGCAGCGCCTCCGGGGCATCACCGGCGGGGGTGGCCTGCTTGCCGCGCACAGGCTTGCCGGTAGTGGTAACCGGGATACCGGTACGGCGGCTGATAAACGGATCATTGGTCGTAATCATCCGATTAGTTTAAGCGATTCTTCTGCAAAAATCCATTCCTCTCTCTCTTTATAAGGCGTATCGCGTCACATATGAGATTTATGAAAATTTATGCGTAAGGAAAATGCTGGTGCATCAACTTATCCACCTCTGCCATGGTACATGCAATGCCCAGCGCTTCCAGCGAGGTGACGCCGTGTTCGCTTATGCCGCAGGGAATAATGCCCCGGTAATGCGCCAGATCGGGGCAGATATTCAGCGCGATGCCGTGATAACTGACGCCGCGCCGTACCCGGATGCCGATGGCCGCGATTTTTTGCTCGCCCGCTTGTGTATCCACCCAGACACCGATGCGCCCATCCCGGGTAAAGCCTTCCACGCCCAGCGCCGCCAGTACGGCGATGATCCAGCCTTCCAGCGATTGAACGTAAGCCCGCAGGTCAGGGACACCATCGGCGGCGCGGCGCTTTAAATCCAGCATGACATAGGCAATGCGTTGTCCCGGCCCGTGATAGGTATATTGCCCGCCCCGCCCGGTCTTAAATACCGGCAGACGCGCCGGATCGAGCAGATCAGATTCCTTCGCACTTGTGCCCGCCGTATAGAGCGCCGGATGCTCCAGCAACCAGACCAGTTCCGCTGTCTCTCCCGCTGCAACAGCCGCTACCCGCCGTTCCATCGCCGCCACCGCCTCCTCGTAGGACACTGGCCGGGACTCATATTGCCATTCAATCGCCTGCATGATTATTTCCGCTTCTTATCTTGCATAGCGTCCGGCGATTTGATAGACAAGCCCCCCTGACCACCCGGCGCGGCCGTGGCGGAACTGGTAGACGCGCAGCGTTGAGGTCGCTGTGGGGCAACCCGTGGAAGTTCGAGTCTTCTCGGCCGCACCATCTTTGACCGAGTGTCGGAAAAATCCTCCAGAAGCGCGAAGGGCGGCGACTTTGGGGCAGTCCCAGATAGTGTCGTCAAATTATTTGAGGTGGAAAACGCACTGAGCCTAAACCACGCGACAGTGGATGGACGGAAAACACATAATCTTAGGCAAGGTTTCCATAAGGAAGGTTTCCAGATTCATCATCTGGATGCCGCCCTTCGCTGGATAGGATTCGCCTGATTCAGAGATAGCGAAACTTTGCTCTGGCTCCACATCCTTGATCACTTCAAAAAACCCTTTCGAGATTCCGGCTCTCTGGCTGCGCTTGATTTCCGCGCAGTAGCGCTTGCCATTTGGGGCAACCAGTACCGCGTCACTTTCTGCGCCTTTATGCGTCCGGTAGAAATAGATTTTACCTTCACCCCCGGAACATCTGCGGATCTGCTCCAGCACATAACCTTCCCATGAGGCGCCAACGGCCACATGCCCAAGCAACTGCTCTGTATCCTGAATACCTAACAGATGATGCAGTATGCCAGTGTCACGCAAGTATAGCTTCGGCTGCTTCACCAGCCGTTTACTGATATTTACAAAATAGGGCTGCAACCTCGTGATAATAAATCCGCCTTCCAGCAGATCGAGGTAACGGCTGACTGTTGGTACGCTCACACCAAGAGCGCGGCTCAAATCGCTCTGATTTAATATCTGTCCATGCAAGCTTGCTATCATCTCCAGCATTCGCGTGACAAGCGGCGGCGATATCTGATGCCCCAACTCCTGTAAATCACGTTGTACAAAGGTTTCGGTGAATGATTTCAGCCAGCGCCGGGCATGAGCAGGATTTCCTGCAAGCATGGCTTCGGGAAACCCTCCAAACAACCAGTGATGATGCAGTGAAACCGTTCCTTGTGCTTCTGCCCAGGAGAACGGGGTTAGCTCGTTATATGCAATGCGCCCCGCTAAACTTTCGGAACTGCCTTTAATCATTTCCGGCGAAGCAGAGCCAAGCAGAATGTAGCGCCCAGGTCTACGATCCATATCAATCAGGGCGCGAAGCAGGGCAAACAGCTCCGGCATGCGCTGCACTTCGTCAATCACCACGCATTTATCCTGATGGTACTTCAGGTAAGTCTCTGTATCTTCGAGTTTTCTGCGATCCGCATCCAGTTCGAGGTCAAGATAGATGCTCTTTGTATTATCCAACTGTGCGATGATATGCTTTGCCAGCGTTGTTTTTCCAGCCTGACGCGGCCCGACAATCCCCACCACAGGGAAATATTCAAGGTCTTGTAAAATCTGTTTTATGGCATGACGTTTTAGCATTCCACCATATTACAACGGTGAAATCTTAAAGTCAAACTTTATGATTTCTACCTTGCTGTATAGTTATAGACTACATAACTGATTGTTTTTTCTTGTTTTCCGATAAAACGGCCTTCCTCCCCGCAAATCCCTCCCAGCGCTTCACGACTACATCACAGAAAATCGGGTCGAGTTCGATTAACGTTCACCAGCAACATCTTTGACTGAGGGTTGGAAAACCCCTCCAGAAGCGCGAAGGGCGGCGACTTTGCGGCAGTTCTAAAACCCTCGTTTCACACATAAGGTTTTTATGTATACCGGCCAGCTGCTTGTTCTTGTTCATGCGCAACGGCAGGAGTGTTTTGTGAGAACCCTCCTTCCGGCTGAATGGGATTTACTTCGGCAAGCGATACGTCAGCGGGCGCTGCTGCTTTTGCTGTTTTCAAGTAAGATTCCCTTGCGCTTTCTTTATCAGCTGGGTTGGGATAAGCTTTCGCTGCTTCTTTGTAGGCTTCCGCGCCATTTACCAACGAGCCATCGGATAACGAAAGATAAGCGGTAGGCGCCTGGTTGCCCATATTGTAGTCATATTGCGATTTATTAGCATAGTTGGCCGGGTCTTTAACCAAAGTAAGCCGTGCAGTCTTAGAACCTAAGCTTTGGAACTGGTCATCCAGATCTTTGGTGCCTGTTCCGTGATCATCACCATATAAGACAACCACTTTTCGTCCTTCCGCTTTTTCATTTATGGACGCGACCAATTCATCATCATGGGAGTTACGCTTTTCTCTTATTTGATTCAATGCCTTTTCAGCCACAGTACCTTTGAGGCGTTGTGCTTCTTCAGCTCCTTGTTCCCGCGCAAGCGCCATGACACCTGATTCATATCCGATCCTCTTGTACACATGGTGTTTTAAGCCATCCCACACATCATCTATCGTGGCCTTTTCAGCCAAGATATTTTGTTTCATTCGAGTGACATTCCCCACTTCGTTCAAAGTTTTCAAATGATCATTTAAAGTAGGGGCTTGCGCCTCAACAAAATGGACGTTCATTTTTCCTGCTGTACTTGCCACCAATTCTCCACGCTTCTCATAGATGGGCCGTGCCAGATGCGCATACTGGTCGCCCGCCTCTTGATATGCCCCTACCGCCTGTTGACCCAACACTTCAGAGGTGATAGCGCCTACTGCTACTTCTTGGGCCGCTTTCTGAAACTCATGCCTTCCCTCAATGGCAATGTCTTTAAAACCGTGCTTTTGAAGCACTGCCTGCACTTTGGGGTGTTTCAGCATGTCGAGATTAATCATTCCATCGCTATGAATTTCCGATAATATCAGCCTATCAGGTTTGTGCTCAGTGAGAAAACCATCCAGTGTTTCAGCAACCTTCTCATAATCTATAGGGGTATTCTCGGACATGGTTATCTCCTGTTATCAATTATTCTTAGTGGTTATGCGATGCCGGTTTCCAAACCTCGGTTTTGCGAAGTTCCTGCGGCTTGTAAGGCAATATCCTCATGTTCGTGATGATGTTCACATTGCCCCACCCCCTCGAAGCACCCTTCTTTTTTCATCGCGACAACCGCTTCCTTGGCTCTTACTTCCGAAACAGACTGCCGGGGAGCAAGCAGGTCTTCTATCTTGCGTCCGGTGAATGCCTCAAGCAATGCGGCCACAACCGGATGCGCACTGACAAACTGGTTTACCCTGCGCCCGTCCAATGCCTGATGTTCTAATTCTATATCCTTGTTTTCCTGACGCAGTTGTTCCTGCGCCAGTACCTGTTGTTGTTCTTCGGGAGTTGGTTGTGATGATTGCGTTACTGCTGGTATTTCCGGTTTAGATTGCTTGGGAACTTCATTTTTCCTTTCGCCATTTTCTAAATCTTGCTGCGCAGGCTCAGGACTTTGCTCTTTCTGGGCGGGTGGTTCGGAAACTGCCGCCGTTTTTACGGTCGGTTCCAGCTGTTCTGGGGCTTCCGATTCCTGTTGTACAGGTTCGGGGGACGCTTTCTTGCTCTTGGAATACTCCTCAATCGAGGTGCCCAATTCCTTTTCTATTTCCTCTCTGATGCCTAGCTTGTCAGCCAGTCTTCCAAATGCTTCCGCTGACATCGACACGCCGAGAGCAACTCCGGGATCCGGCCCGGTACCTCTTAGTGTGTCTATCGGAGTAAGGTATGATTCACGCCCGCTTTCCGAACTCAGAAATTCGGCTACAGGCTTATATACTTTCCGAATATTATCGGTGTTTGCTTGTATCACTTGCCTGGCTTCTTCAGAGTCGCGAGGATATTTTGCGTCATACAATGCCTTATTCTCAGGCGTCATCTCCGCACCACTTAGCAAGGTAGGGCAAATTTTGATATAAACATCGTCGTTATCGCCTGCATCGCCAAAGCGTATGCTGGTAGTCAGATGCTTGTCTTCATACCCTGTATATGGCGTTAACGCCTTGTCCAAGGAAGCG
>JAKFYP010000216.1 GCA_021730835.1 Alphaproteobacteria bacterium | reverse complement strand
TTCGCCTGATTTCAACAGCGGCTGGCAGAAATATTGCGGGAATTTACCGAAAGCGCAGGCGGTAAGGACGAAAGGATGCAATTTCCCGTCCTCAAAGCAATAGCTGCGATTCTTCGGATTTCCCGGATACAGATACTTTGTATTTTTGCACCTGTCCAAAACAGCCTTACTGTATTCAAGGGTAATTTTAAAGTCAGAGGTGCGTGGAGCAGATTCGGGGAGTAGTTCAATGTCCGCGCCATGTGATAATAATGACTGAACTCTGGTTTGATTGTCTCCCGAATCAGCGACGGACAGGGCGGTTTTACCTTCTGAACTGACGATATTGACGCTGGCGCCTGCCTTCAATAAGGCATCGGCAATTAAAAAACCTCGCGGGATAGCCAGCATCAGCGGCGTCCTGCCCTGACTATCCAGTGAATCAACCGGTGCGCCGAATTCCAGCAATATACCGCAGGTTTCAAGATTCCGACTGCGTGCTATGCTATGCAGCAGGCCATCTCCGTTATTGCCCCGGATATGGACCAGATCGGGATAAGCAATCAGGCAGGAGCGCAGGGTATCAGCCTCATCAGCCAAAAATTGCGATTTCCGACACAGTTCTAATACCTTGCTGGCGGCTTCCGTTCGGTCCATCTGGGTGGGTGCGCTGGCTGGCATGACTTTATCCTCTTTCCACGTAGCCTGTCTGGCTCAAGGACAATGGATCAAACAATTTTTGGGTCTGCTCGCGGGCAAAGACCGTGTAGAGATGGGTAAAACGAATCTGCCATTGGGAGGGGAGGGCATGGAAAACATCATCCAGCAATTGCCGGTCTTTCGGTTTTTTGGAATCAAGCAGAGGCCTGAACAGTTTTTCATAAAATAAACCCGCGCCGCAGATATTTTGTGTCAGGTCGGTGATTTTATCCTTATTTAACAATCGCTTTTTGGTGAGATAGGATGGGTTTTCTATATCCTGATGGATGATATTGTATATGTCCGTGGTTGCGGCTGCTATCGCGTCATAAGAAAACTTCTCAACAGGCAGTTTGCCCTGATGGTTTTGGATGTTTGGGTTCGCACCGTGGCGCAGTAAAAATGTTACCGCCTCTTGACATGTAGCATGATGAAGACTCGTATTGCCATCATCATCCTGCGCGTCTATTTGCGTATCGGGGCGTATCATCTCTTTCATTATGGGGATTGAATTGCGCATGGTGGCATGGTGCAGAGGCGTCATTCCCTTGTCATCTCGGGCATTAACGTCCGCGCCGCCTTCAAGCAACTGGGTGCATACTTGTAAATTACCCTTCAAGGCCGCCCGGTGCAACAGAGTCAATCCTGCATCGTCTGATACTTTTGCAAGGAACTTGTTCCTGATAAGTAATCGCGGCAGTTGAGACAAAAAAGTCAGAGGAAAATCTTCAGGAAAAATAGTCGGGGTAATATCCTCAAACAATGCCGCCGCCAGCTCACGATCATTTCCCTGGAGTTCGCTGATTCTCATGACACACCTCCCGCCGCCAGTGAAAGCGGATCGAAGGTGGCGGCGCGGCGGGCGACCGGCGTGAACGGATGCGCGAATTGTGCCTGCCGGTATGGCTCCGGCGCTTGATAAATTCGGGTCAGGTGGTAGCGGCAAGCAACCTGCGTATCCTCCAGTAATGCGGTCTCATTCATCGCAGGGTTTCCGGTAATCGGCGATTAGTGCTTCGGCAGGGCATAATAAATCGTGCGGCAATAAGGAACATGGCGCAGCGCCTCCGCCAGATCGTCCCGGCTGGAGAATATGCCGTCCTTGACGAATACCGCATGCGTATCCTGCAATGCCATCTGCCGGTCGAACGCTTCGCGGCTGTCCACCGTCACGATTCCCTCGGCGGCGGGCAACTCGGCGCTTTCCCAGCCGGGCGCGACGCCATAAACATCCGAGAGCAATACCCGGCCCAGCGGGCGGGTAAGGGCGGCGCAACGGGCGGCATCGGGCAGGGCCTGCTCGGCCAGCGTATATAATGCTTCGTTTTTCATGATGCTCTCCTGCGTTATTACATGGATTTTGCGGATTGCTGCTGAGTCGAGGCTACAAAATCCCGCCATGTTTCCTGATTGGCTTCGGGAAGTATTTTCTGGATATCGCCTGCCAGCGCCATCTTCACGTTCACCGGCTTCATTTCCCCTTTGTGCAGGGCTTCGGCAATGAATTGCGACCCGTTCTGGGGAATCTCGACCAGTTGCACGATACCGTGCTCTTTGCAGTATTTCCCGGTTGCCGACTCTTTTTCCACTTGTTGTTTCCGGCCATTAACCTCTTCCTCAACGATGATTTTTTCCGATGGCTCAATCATTTGCACCTTAGTGATACCGTGCTCCTCGCAGAATTTTCTGGTTGGGTCCATCTTCATCATCTCGGCTGAAATCACCATTTCCGTGGGGTTGGTAATCGCGCTGAGCGGATTCGGGGTTGCAACCTCGCCCTTTTCTTCGGCCGCCTCTTTCTCTGCTTCAAGCTGCTGTCTGAGGTGGTTTTGGGCATGGTTGCCCAGATTTTCAAATGCCGCTGCAATCTTTTGTGCCGCATCATCATCCCTCTGGCAGATATAGGTGATTCCCTGTCCCTGAAGCATTTGTCTGAGCTTTTCGGGTACATCCGCGTGGTTGCCGATGATAAAGGCGCTGTCAAATTCCTGTTTGGGGGAGCCGTCCGTATTACGGGAGCCGTCCTCCACATCCTTGAATTTAACCAGAAGATGCACGATATCCGGCTCGCCGTTGACCATACCGACCTGAAGCGGTGTGACATTCACATGCAAGGGATTTTCCTTTCCGCTGCCGATGCGGATCGGAAGCTCGCCGATTGCCTCTTTTTCCGGCCGCATTTTAATAAAAGTGTCGGTTTTCAGCAAGTCGGGAAGCAGCGCCGGGGCGACATCGGGCATCGCCAGCGTCACCATGAACGAAAGAAAATCCGGAGCGTTTTTCCCGTCGCGCCCACTGCCGGACGTTTCCGCCTGATAGGCTTCGATGACTTGCGTCGCCATATCCGGATATTCTTTCTGCATCTCTCCGATCGAATAGGGGTCAATCGCTTCCTCCAGGCCAAGTTGTACTCCATACTTGCCGCCATTCACCGGTGTCAGAATCTGTACGGTTGGCACGACCGCCACGCTCCCTTCATGCGCCTGTTCGCGTAGCGTCGCCACAAGTTTAGGTTGCATCCCCATTAGATTTGCAACCGCCGCGTAGGACAGCACCTGATCCGGTTGCCCCAGCGCTTCTTGCGTCACTTCCTCCGGGTATTTTCTGGCGATGACCTCAACCAGCATTTCCTGCCAGGCGCGAATCGTGGCATCCTGAGAGATTTCACGCGGAGTGTTGAGCAATTGAGCGATGGATTGCACATTGCTTAGTCCCTGCACATCCACGCCTTTGCTCGCCGTTTCCTTTGCCCCTTGGTTGCTGGCGGTGATTTCCTTGTCGGGAAGGTAAATGCCGTGTTTGGCATACAGTGTTTTTATGTATTCCCTGATGGTTGCATTATCAGCCCGGGTTTGCGGAAACAACTGATTGATTTTCTCGTATATTTTTCCTACAAGATGGTTGCCGATCGTCTCCTGTGGAAAACCGTTGCCGGGAGTGTATTTTTGATTTTCCCCCGGTTTATTAACCGCATCCTTATATGCCCTTGCTTCTTCCAGCCATTTCTGAGCTGGCCGCAGGTCGAAATGCATATTGTTGGCCGGATGATTCGGGTTGCTTTCGATTTTTGTTATTTCTCCCTTGAGCTTTCTGGAAAAATCACTGCCGTTAGCATAGATGCCTGAGTCCGTATTACTCATGAGTTCCAGATCGAACATAAAATTGGCAAATTGTTCCGTGCCCTGCATCACTTTTTTCCAGTTAGCGATATAGCTATCATGTTCTCCCGGAATATCTTTCATCTCGTGGGTTTCCAGACCGAGTCTCTGGGCGGTTTTCAGGGATTGCTGAAACGCCGTGCTCCCGCCGGTTTCCTCCCAGCGCGATTTCTGAGCCTGATAGTGGGTGCTGATCGGCAGACCCGTCAGGATTTGCTGGATGCGATGCGTATAATCACGCGCAGCGGCATGCTCAAGGTTAATCACCTCAACGCGGGAGAGTAACGCATCGGGAAATGCCTGAATCGAGCGGTCATTGGGATCCCGTGTGTTACCGGTAAAAATAACGAATGTGCCGTTTTTTCGCAGATCCGCATTGCTCAGCTCGAGTTTTTCACTCCCGGCTGTGATGGTGATAGAGTCTTTCCGTGTGCCGACCAGCACTTCGTACAGCATGGGGTTGCCGCCGCTGGCATCCGAGCGCCGGGTAAATTCATCCAGCAAGATCAGTTGCGGATGGCCACTGTTTTTCGCCGCTTTGAGCGCCTCAAACAAAGGGCCGGAGACTTTGGTCATCAACTGACCGCCTTTAGGGGCAATGCCTTCCGCCTCGGCCACGCCCCTCAGGGTATCGAATACTTCACGGGCGTCCTGTTTTTCTTCATCAGGTAATTCTCTGTAAAGATCCAGTTTCTTATTCCCGCTTTCGTCAGACGCGATATAAGCCCCACAAGCCTGCTCAATTAGATTCTTTGAAGTAGAGGACAATTCTCCGCTGTTATAGCGCTCCGTTATTTTTTTCTCGATCTCGCTTTCCGTGATCGAATGGGCGGCAGTCGTATACTCAATCAGGTTATCTATCACCTTTCCGCCGCACGGGATCAGGTGCATCTGCATGCCGAAAGCTCTTGCCAGAACATGACCAGCCTCGGTTTTACCAAGTCCGGGCGGGCCGATCAGCGCCGCCGCCCGGTTCAGGCTGCGATCTTCAGCAGTTGATCCTTCATCAACATGCAGGGCATGTAGCATATTAAGAAAACCCGGCATTAAAACGGGAGCGACCATGTTGCGCAGCAGTACGCCTGCCTGACGAGTATCAGAAGTCGTGCCGAATGTTCTGGGGTAGTCTGGTTTAAGGATACTTAAAGTTTGTGCTCCATCCGGATCGGAAAAGTCAACATGCATCATAGGAATACCCACACCTTCAGCCGGTGTGCGGTAGGCCGGATCTAATCCGGTATGCTGGTTGCCGTTGGGTAGGGTGGATGTTTTGGTGATAGACTCTGACATTGTTTTCCTCGTTTATAAATGCAGATAAACAGAATACCGGTATTTTAAATTAACTTTTATTAAAGTGCAATTGCTGATTTATAGTTATAGCCGATTTACTTTATGATTGCACATCAATCAGCTATCTGATTACCCACTATTCACCGCTCCCCCCTTGAAGCATCCGCCTGCGGGATGCTGTACATTACACAAGAGGAGCACCCCGCAGGCGGGTGCTCCAAGGGGGGAGCGGTAACCAACTGTTTTTACTGACATACATACAGATAAGAGGCAAGCGGTGAATAGTGGGTAATCAGGATCAGCTAAGCATCCTTGATTGTCTGTTCTGTCTCGGGCGTAACAAGTAAGGAGCCGCTATTTACGGCTTTAGCGAGTTCTGATTACCCACGTTACTCAGGTAGGCTTTTGACTCATTATGTATTGATGTATTGCAGAAAGTTATATGTTTTCTTCCCCCTCACCCCAACCCTCTCCCCCTTCAAAAAAAGGGGGAGAGGGAGTATCACCGTGATTGCGGCGGACTCTGAAATCCCCTCTCTCCGCCAGTACCCATGAAATGGGGTGCCGGCAACTCTAATAACATA
>JAKFYP010000194.1 GCA_021730835.1 Alphaproteobacteria bacterium | reverse complement strand
TCGGAGTGGAAAGCGCCGAGGGGAAAGGCTCAACCTTCTGGTTTACCATCGCCTGTGAGGAGGCTCGCCGCGAAGAAATGGATGCTCGTCAGGATCATGGCAGGATTAGCTGTATTGCCACGCAGAACCGCATACCGATTCATGAGGCGCGGGTACTGCTGGTGGAAGATTATCCGGTTAATCAGGTCTTCGCCGGGAAGCTGCTGCGCAGGTTCGGTTTTGTGCATATTGATCTGGCGGAGAACGGGGTTGAGGCATTGCTCAAATATCGCACGCATGCTTACGATATGATCTTTATGGATTGCCAGATGCCAGAACTGGACGGCTATCAGACGACGGAAAAAATCCGCCTGCTGGAGCAGGATACTCCGCTGCATACGCCGATCGTCGCCATGACGGCCAATGCCATGATGGGTGACCGGGAAAAATGCCTCAAATCCGGGATGGATGATTACCTGAGCAAGCCGCTCCGTGCCGAGCACCTGAAAAAGATTATCGAATCGTGGTTTATTCCCGACGAGGAAAAGGCAATCATTTCTACCGCTAGGACAGTTACTTCCCGCGAGGAGGAAGCGCCGGTGGATATCGAGCAGCTACGCCTGTTTACCGATGGCGATCCCGACGAGGAAAAAGCGCTGAGCGAATTGTTTCTGGAGCAAGCACGGGAGATGATCGAATTGCTGAAGCAAAGCACCGGCACGGGCCATTGCGACACATGGAAATCGGCGGCGCACCGGTTTAAAGGTTCCTCGGGCAATCTGGGCGCAATGAAGCTGCATCATTTATGCAAGCGCGCCGAGATACATTACGAGGATGATGAGCGCAAAAAACGTGAGATGCTCATCGCCATCGCCTCGGAAACCAAACGGGTGGAGCAGTTCTTCAGCCGGGCGGGATGAGGGTTTTGCATTTTATCCTCCCGGCAGGCCAAGCTCTTCTTTAAGAATCTGATTTACCATGCCGGGGTTGGCCTTTCCGCCCGAGGCCTTCATCACCTGCCCGACGAAAAACCCCATCAGCTTGTCCTTGCCGCCCTTGTATTCGGCGACCTTGTCGGGGTTGGCGGCGAGCACTTCGCGGATGACGGCGCGAATCGCCGAATCGTCGGTGACCTGCTTTAAGCCCTGCTCCCCGACGATAGCGGCGGCGTCCCTGCCGCTTTCCATCATTTTATCGAGCACGTCCTTGGCGATTTTGCCGGAGATGGTGTTATCGGTAATCAGTGCCAGCAACCCGGCCAGTTGTGCCGGTGAAACCGGTGATTCCTCAATCGGCTTATCCAGTTTTTTCAGCCGCCCGAACAACTCCGCCGTCACCCAGCTTGCCGCCAGTTTGGCATCGACGCCGGCGACGACTTCCTCAAAATAAGCAGCGGAGGCCTGATCGGCGACGATCACCGAGGCATCGTAAGCGGAAAGCCCGTAATCGCGTATATAGCGCTCTTTTTTCTCATCAGGCAATTCGGGCAGATGCGCTTTGATCCGCTCGATCAACTCCTCGGGGATAATCAGCGGCAACAGATCGGGATCGGGGAAATAGCGGTAATCATGCGCGTCCTCCTTGGAGCGCATGGTGCGCGTTTCATTCGCCGCCGCGTCATAGAGCCGCGTTTCCTGATCTATAGACTTGCCGCCCTCGAGCAATTGCACCTGTCGCCCGGCTTCGTATTCGATGGCCTTCATCAGGTAACGCACCGAGTTGACGTTTTTAATCTCGCAGCGCGTGCCATATTCCTTCGCCCCGGCAAGGCGTACCGATACGTTGGCGTCACAGCGCATGGAGCCTTTCTCCATGTCGCCGTCGCATGTGCCGAGATAACGCAGGATGGCGCGCAGTTTTTTCAGATACGCCCCGGCCTCCTCGGGCGAGCGCATATCCGGCTCGGAGACAATCTCCATCAGGGCCACCCCGGCGCGGTTGAGGTCAATGAAACTATCCGCCGGGCTGTGCTCATGCAGGGACTTTCCGGCGTCCTGCTCCAGATGCAGCCGGGTGATGCCAACCTCCTTGACCGCTCCGTCCGGCAGTTCGACATGCATGACGCCCTTGCCGACAACAGGCTCAAGATATTGCGAAATCTGGTAGCCCTGCGGCAAATCGGGATAAAAGTAATTCTTGCGGTCGAAGACGGAACGGCGGTTGATTTCCGCCTTCAGCCCCAGCCCGGTTTTAACCGCCTGCTCAATACAGGCGCGGTTGATGACCGGCAGCATGCCCGGCATGGCGGCGTCCACCAGCGAAACATTCCGGTTCGGCTCCGCACCGAAATCGTTCGGCGCACCCGAGAACAGCTTGGAATGCGACGCAATCTGCGCATGCACCTCCAGCCCGATCACGACTTCCCATGTGCCTGTATTGCCCTGTATGGTATAGGTCATAACGTAGTTTTTCCCTGTTCATCGCTGGTATCACAATTCGGCGCATGCTCGCACCATTTTTTTGCCCCCTCGCGGTAATCAATTGTGCCGCAGGCGGTGAGGCAAAACAGAAGTAGCAAGGAGGTCAGTAGCGGCTGCATATGAGAGAGTTTTTAGAGATGCCCTTTATTTATACACAAAAATGGGTATTCGCTGTGTACTCTGTCTGGTTTGAATACTAAGATTTTCTTCTTTACTCACTTGCATTCCTGTTACGTCTGCCGCAAAAACCTTAATGTGACTGATGTTTGCGATATCCGGAACCTTAATATCCTCTCTTCCCTTAGCTTTTATCAGCGTGTTCGTATCGAGATATGTAGCAACCAGATAATATGTCTGGTTGCTTTTTGCGTCGAAGGAATATGAGAATTCATTACTGAGAATATTTTTTCCCTCTATCTCAATACCAAGCGTGTAAGTATGCTTGCCAGACGATACTGGGACGACCGAGAATTTCTTATCAGGATTCACTGTATAGCCACCACGCGATCCCATAAGGAACTTTTTCCAGAACGTATTTTCCTTGTCGCTATTTTCCAGTTTATTGCTATCAATTGCAGCAATATAAATCTGGCCAATTTTTTTTCTGGTATATTCATTAATCAAATACCCGCCACTTACATGCGCAGGTGGCACACCATCCTCATGATACTGATAATGGCTGAAGGAAGAATAGTGCGAACTGCAGCCCACAACAGCTAACAACAATAATAGAAAGCCCGAAAGTTTTTTCATCGCATCCTCCTGTTTACGCATCACAATCCCTGAAAGCCGAGCGCCTCCTCAAGCGTGGCGGAAACCGCAAAAAGAGTATCTTCGCGGAAACTATCCGTCAGCAGTTGCAGGCCCAGCGGCAGGCCGTCTTTGTTCAGCCCGGCGGGCAGCGCCATGCCCGGCAACCCGGCCATTGAGGCGGGTACGGTAAACACATCGTTAAGGTACATGGTGACGGGATCATCCATTTTCTCACCGATGGCAAAGGCGGCGCTGGGCGCGGTCGGCGTCAGGATGGCATCCACTTTCGCAAACGCCTGCCGGAAATCGTCGATGATCTTGCCGCGCACGCGCTGCGCTTTTTTGTAATAGGCATCGTAATATCCGGCGGAGAGCACATATGTGCCGATCATGATGCGGCGCTTGACCTCGGCTCCGAACCCGGCGGCGCGGGTTTTCTCATAGAGATCGTTGATGCCGTCGCCCACATCCGCCATGCGCAACCCGTAACGCACGCCGTCATAACGCGCCAGATTGGACGACGCCTCAGCGGGCGCGATAATATAATAGGTTGGCAGGGCGTATTGGGTATGCGGCAGGGAAATATCGACAATCTCCGCCCCTGCTTCTTTGAGCAGCGCCGCGCCCTTATCCCACAGGGCGGCGATTTCGCTATCCATGCCGTCCATGCGGTATTCCTTCGGGATACCGATGCGCTTGCCGCGCACGCCGTCCCGCATGGCGGCGATGACATCGGGCAGCGCTTTGTTTGAGCAGGTCGAGTCCTTCGGGTCGTGCCCGGCCATGACCTGAAATAACAGTCCGGCATCGCGCACGGTTTTGGTAATCGGCCCGGCCTGATCGAGCGAGGAGGCAAACGCGATAATCCCCCAGCGTGAGCAGCGCCCGTAGGTGGGCTTAAACCCCACCAGTCCGCAAAACGCCGCAGGCTGGCGGATCGAGCCGCCGGTATCCGTGCCCAGCGCTGCCGTACACAGATGCGCCGCCACCGCCGCCGCCGAACCGCCGGAAGAGCCGCCGGGAACGAGGGCGCGGCCTGTTTTCATTCCCCACGGGTTTTTGACGTTGCCGTAGTAACTCGTGATATTGGCCGAACCCATCGCAAATTCGTCGAGATTGGTCTTGCCCAGCATGATACAGCCCGCATCGAACAGGTTTTGCGTCACCGTCGATTCATAAGGCGGCACAAACCCCTCCAGAATATGTGAGGCAGCCGTTGTCAGCACACCCCGCGTGCAAAACAAATCCTTCACCGCGATTGGTACGCCCTCCAGCGCCCCGCCTTCGCCCTGTCCCCGCCTGCGATCCGATGCGGCGGCCTGAGTGCGGGCGATTTCGTGGGTGACGGTGATGTATGCGTTGATTTCCGGATTGGCGGCGTCAATCGCCGCAAGGTAGGCATCGGTCAGCTCCAGCGCCGATATTTCCCGGGATTTCAGTTTCTGCGCCGCCTCAAAGACGGTCAGCCGGATCAGGTCCTCTTTCATCGGTCTAGCTCTCCCCGATCACTTTGGGTACGACGAAACAGCCGTATTCCGATTTCGGCGCATTGGCCAGAATATCGGCGTGACGCCCTCCGTCGGTCACCTCGTCTTCTCGCCAGGGCAGCGGATGCTCGATCACGCTGGCGACCAGTTCCGCTTCGCCGGTATCCACTTCGGAAAGCTGTTCGACCATCTTGAGGATACTGCCCAACTCACGGGCCAGCGGCTCCTTTTCCTCGTCACGCAGGCGGATACGGGCCAGCCGGGCAATTTTTTCAACGTCCTGAATACTGAGCGACATGCGAACCTGCTGAGGGTTTATAGTTAATTACCTTTATGCTTACGCACAAACGATACGCCGCATGAGCATCCACCTGTGGGATGCTCATCTTTATAAGACACAGCATCCCACAGGTGGATGCTGTGAGGCAGCGCGCTCGCAGTCGCGGGCGATAGCCGATTTGATTGATGTGCAGTCACACAGGTAAATCGGCTATACATGATCCATTCCCCCACAAACACCGGGGAAGGAAATTACGATGTCATTTCTCCTTAAAAATATTTCTTTAAAGCTGAAATGACCGGCTGGCGACCGCCAGCCCGCCTCCCATACGGCGCATTCTGCCATGTTTTCCGGAAAGAAAACATAGCAAAACAAGATGTGGCGGGAGTGACGGGACTTGAACCCGCGGCCTCCGGCGTGACAGGCCGGCGCTCTAACCAACTGAGCTACACCCCCGAACGGGCAAGGCATTGCAGATAGCAGGAACGCCGCGCCCGCGCAACGGGAAATTCGAGCGTCCCGATGAAAAGGGGCGAAGCCGCGGGGCGGTTACTTTATCCATCAGAAAACCGATACCCACTATACAACCGGGCAGAGATTGCTATAAAGAGCGGCAAGTCGGGGAGTAGCGCAGCCCGGTAGCGCATCTGCTTTGGGAGCAGAGGGTCGCAGGTTCGAATCCTGTCTCCCCGACCATATATCTCAGTGGTTTATAGGCAATGCGGCAAGTGTCCGTTTTCCTTCAAGTCGCATATAAGTCGCAGCAGGAAGAAAATTGCTCCTGTCTTGCGCTTCATGGCGCACCACCGCAATC
>JAKFYP010000156.1 GCA_021730835.1 Alphaproteobacteria bacterium | reverse complement strand
GTGCTGCATCGGTGTCACGCTGCGGGTTTAAATCATATGTTTGCCCCCTGATTGTCGTGCGACCGTCTTTAATCAGTTTTTCTTTTGCCTCCGCTGGCAAGCCAGCCATATAGCGATTGACCAGAGAGGCCCGCCCTTCCGGATGCCCCATCGAATCCATCAGGGTTTCGGGTTGCAGGGTTTGCCCGTTTTCCAGCCTAATTTCAGAAGTGGTGTTGGCTACCGTATCGGCCCGTCTTTTCTTCAATTCTTCAGGATAGTGGGCGACGGTTTGCGCATCCCGATCAAACTGCTTCAGGACATTTCCGGGCAGTTGCGGAGCATGCTCATGCAGCGCCTCAGAAGCGGATCGAAACCGGTTGATTTTCTGCGCTAATGCCGCGTCAAATTCTTGCTGCTTTTCGGGAGTGTTGGCGGCATGGGCCTGATTGCTCAACTTCTGCACCTCTCGCCGCGCCGTCAGGACTTCCCCGATCGCGTTTTGCAACTCCGGGCTGGTTCCCGACCTGTTTTGCAGCGCATGCAAATAGGCGTAGGCCTGATCCGGGCTGGTGGCGTTGGCGTTCTTTCCGTGCGATAGCTCATTGAGCCGCGCCTGATGGATCGCCTGAAGTTCGGGAACCTCGGCATCGAGTTTACCCGCCAGCGCATCCAGCGCGGGCTTTACCTGATCGTTCCATATTTGCTGTTGTTCTGCTGTGAAGTTTTCCTCGCCTTTTTCAGGGGCGGCTTCGCGTAAAAAATTGATGCGGCCATACAAACGATGGGGGTCTTGCTGCGGATTAGGTTTGGTTCGATGATTCTCTATAGCTTCGGCGAGCCGGGTGATACGCGTCTCCAGCCCTTCCACCAATGATATACGGGCGTCATAATGGGGATCTTGAGATGTGGCGGTTTGGCCCTTCTGAACGCTGAGGCGCAACGCCTTCAATGCGACAGTCGCCCGCGCATATTCCGGATTGTAGTTATCTTCTGCCATAAGCTTCTTTTATATCACAATTCCCGGGGTTTTAGAATGACAGTTTTATGAAGATTGACCAACCCGCTGTCACGCAATCTTCACACACGGCACGGCGCGGGGCGTGGTATACTTCAGGTATAGATAACGGAGACCCCCATGACCACGATTGGCGACCTGCTGGAAGAGATTTTCCCCGATGGCGAGCATGCGGCTCAGGAATTGGTGGCGGAAGGGCTGGTCACGTTCATCAAGCCGGTTCAGATCGGCGAGCACCGCGCCTATATGGTTTGCACGGAAGAAGGAGTGGAGTTGGCCCTGTTTGCCAGCCGCGATGCCGCTTTTTCTTCGGCGCGCATGCACAATCTTACCCCCTCCAGCGTGCATTAGCTGCAAGACACCTCATACACTTTACTGATGCCGCAGGGTACGATTGAGCAATTCAATATCTTCGCGCAACTCGGGATCCTGACTGCTTAACTCTTCGATCCGGCGAATTGCGTGCATCACGGTGGTGTGATCCTTGCCGCCGAAGCGCCGCCCGATTTCCGGCAGGCTTTTCGAGGTAAGCTGCTTGGAGAGATACATAGCGATCTGGCGCGGGCGGGCGACGGCGATGGAGCGCCGCGCCGAGTGCATATCCGATACCTTGATATTGTAATGCCGCGCTACGGTACGCTGGATGTCGTCAATATTGACCCGCTGATCGTTGGCACGCAGCAAATCCTGCAACACTTCCTGCGTCGTATCGAGGGTGATTTCCCGCCCGACCAGCGTGGCATGGGCAACGACGCGATTAAGCGCCCCTTCCAGTTCGCGTACGTTGGAGGTAATGCGGTGGGCGAGGAATTCGAGCACCGGGCCGGGTACTTCGACTTGCAATTTCTCCACCTTCGACTGAAGGATACCAAGGCGCAATTCATAATTGGTGGTGTTGATGTCGGCCACCAGCCCCCAGCCGAGGCGCGAGCGGATGCGTTCTTCAAGGTCGCTTAAATCCGAGGGGGAGCGGTCGGCGGAAATCACCAGTTGCTTGTTCTGGTCAATCAGCGCGTTGAAGGTGTGGAAGAATTCTTCCTGCGTGGATTCCTTGCCGCCGATAAACTGTACGTCATCCACCATCAGCACATCAACTGAGCGAAACTGCTCTTTAAAGGCGATGGCCTCGTTGGTACGAATCGCCCGGATGAACTGGTACATGAATTTCTCAGCCGAGAGATACATCACACGCCGCCCCGGATTCTGGCGGCGGATATGCCATGCAATCGCGTGCATGAGGTGGGTTTTCCCCAGCCCCACGCCGCCGTAAAGGAATAACGGGTTACAGCCCAGCACCACGGAGTTGGACTCAGCAACGCGCCGGGAAACGGCGTAGGCCAGCTCGTTGGGGCGTCCGACCACGAAATTCTCGAAGGTAAAGCGCGGATCGAGCGGGCTGCCGAACTGGCAGGCCTGCTCTTCCACAGGTATGGCGAGCGTTTTGATTGTCGCGGGCGCTGCCGGATTGTCCCGCTCATCGTTCGTATCCTTCGCGGATTTCACGTCCTGCCGGAGTGTGCGCCGCGAGCGCACCACGATCTGCACGCCTTGCACGCCGGGATACTCAAACGGCCAGAACTGGCACAGCCGCTCCATATAATGCGACTGCACCCATTCCCGCATAAAGCGCGTTGGCGCGCCAAGCACCGCCTTACCATCCTCAATGCCGATGAAAGTGAGGGGTTTCAACCAGTTGCGGTAGACGGCATCGCCCTGACTCTGGCGCATTTTGTCAAGCACGCGTGCCCATGCGGCTTCGGCGTTATTGGTCTGTGAGGTTGCTGTCATCCGGTTCTCATTATCCTGTTGCATTGCGTGTAATATCATGCCTGTCGCCACGGTAAGCCCTCCGCCTTCCATCCGCTGAGTCTGCCGCGCTGTCCGGCCTCATTCGGATTGCCCTCGAAACCACCTGCCACGTTATAGCAGGCGGTATAGCCCGCCGCCGTAGCCGCCGCCGCCGCTTCCGACGAGCGCCCGCCGGTCTTGCACATAAAGTAAACCGGAGCGTTTTTATTTGTCACCTGCCTGCTAAACTGCTCCATAAATGGCCCGTTTTGCTCGAAATTCGGAAACAGCCGCCACGACAACAGAATCAGGCGATTACCGACCGCGCTCAGATCGGCAGTGCCGGAGAACATCCATTCCGGTTCGGTACGCACATCGACCAGACGGGCATCCGGGTTTTGCATTACCTCGCGGTAAACATCCGCAGGCGATATATCTCCGGCATGGCCTTTGGAGGGTAGCCGGCAGGCGGCGGATTGGTGAGATTCGGACACGTCACATTCCCTTGCAGAAGACAATACTTCCCCATGCCGCAATTGCAGCAAACCTGATGAAACTCAAAGAGTTATGCCGAAAACCGGCGAGAAGGTCAGGACAAAGCCTGAACGCGTGCGGCGAGGCGGCTGACTTTCCGCGCCGCCGTATTTTTCTTGAGCACGCCCTTGGTCACGCCACGCATGATCTCAGGCTCGGCCAGTTTGAAAGCCTTGCTTGCGGCTTCCTTGTCGCCCTGAGCGACCGCCGATTCCACGTTACGGATGAAAGTACGGATGCGACTGGTGCGCGCCCGGTTGACCGCCGTGCGACGCTCGGTCTGGCGGATACGTTTGATTGCCGATTTATGGTGTGCCATGTGATTCCTGAATTAATAAGTTGTTCACATTATTTTCACTGCATTTTCACTGCTTATCCACAGCCCCCTGTGGAAAATTCCGGCAAGCTTCCGAAATGATTGGGAAACCTTGCCGAAACCTGCCTTGCGGTGGCGCGAAGTTCGCTATTGTTACCGCCCGTTCGCGGCTGAGTCAAGCGCTTTGAGTGAGATATTTTGGCTTGACGGCAAAAAAAATCCGGCTGCTTCGGTTTGGGATTCGCACCCGGTTGTTTTTGCGGGATAACATTCGTAACCATATTTTTTATATAAATATTTTTCCGTTTTTTGTGCAGGCCTTCCGGTTTTTACAGGATTTTTTCTATCGACAGGGCTGGCAGACCGGGCAGAAAAAAGTTGATCGTCCGGCCTGACGTTGCGCATGAATTGGCTTATTGCATGTTATACATGGCTTTTTCTCCCTGCCGTATACCCGGAAATGATGCTGGAAATATCCCATCTCGCCGTTAGCCTGCACATAATCGCGTAAGCTTGAGCCGCCCGAATCAATGGCTTCCCCGAGTACGGCGCGAATAGATGCGATGATTATTTCAGTTTTTTCAGTTGTTTGATGACAGGGTGTTTCAGGATGGATCCCGGCACGGAACAGGGCTTCGCAGGCATAAATATTTCCCACTCCGGCGATCAGCTTTTGATCGAGCAGGGCGGTCTTGACCGGCCCCCTGCGTTTTGCCAGCGCTTCGCTCAGATAATGTGCTGAAAACGCATCGGAAAAAGGCTCAGGGCCGATACCGGCAAGCAATGGGTGTTCAGCCAGCTCCGTTTCCTTTGCCAGCACCATCAGGCCGAAGCGGCGCGGATCGGAAAAACGCATCTCGGCCCCGTTGAAGGAAAACACGGCATGATCATGTTTTTCCTGAGAAATTTTACCGGGTTTTCCCACGCGAATCCGCCCAGACATGCCCAGATGCAGGATAACCGTATCGCCGGAATCAAAGCGCAGCAGCAGGTATTTCGCCCGCCTGCCGACGGAATCCAGTCGTTTGCCTTCCAGCCGCCTCGCCATGCCGGGAGTGAAAGGCACGCGCAGATCGGGGCGGGCCAGCGTCAGCCGGTGCAGTTGTCCTCCGGCGACGGATTGATCGAGGCCGCGGCGGACGGTTTCGACTTCGGGCAATTCAGGCATAGGAAACTCGTTGCAACATCCGGATTCACTGCTACATATGTGCTATGCCAAACGCCAGTTCAAAACGTGATTTCACCACGCATTTCGGATTCCGCCCGGTGGATGAGGAGGCCAAACAGGGCATGGTCAACGATGTTTTCACCGGTGTCGCCGCCCGTTACGACCTGATGAATGACCTGATGAGCGCGGGCCTGCATCATGCATGGAAAGATACGCTGATTGACAAGCTGCATCCCGTCCCGTCCATGCGCCTGCTCGATCTCGCCGGGGGAACGGGCGATATTGCCGCCCGGTTTCTCAGGCGTGGCGGCGGGCATGTGACGATCAGCGATATAAACCCCGATATGCTTGAGCAGGGCAAGCGCAAGGCGATAGATGCCGGCCTGCCCGCCGACAGGATCGAATGGCTGGTGGCCAATGCCGAGGCGTTGCCGTTGCCGGGCGGGCGGATGGATGCCTGCACGATGGCGTTTGGCATTCGCAACGTCACGCATATTGACCGGGTTTTAGGTGAGGCATGCCGTATTCTACGCCCCGGCGGGCAGTTTTTGTGCCTGGAGTTCAGCCATCCGAAAAACGCGGTCATTGAGAAGCTTTATGAATGGTATTCGTTTCAGGTGATCCCCCGCATGGGCAAGCTGGTCGCCGGGGACGGCGATCCGTATCAATATCTGGTCGAGTCCATCCGCCAGTTCCCCGATGCTGACACGTTTGCGCGGATGATGTGCGATGCCGGTTTCTCCAATGTCCATTACCGCCCCTTATCCGGCGGCATCGTTGCACTGCATACCGGCTGGAAGGTGTAGGAAGTAAGGGACGTTTTTCTATGCTCCCCCTTGAGAAGCCTCTGAAATCACTACTGTCCGGTTAAGCGCGTAGGATAGCGTGACATTATGTTGATGGGCAATGATTTTTTGTCATTTTTTTCTGGGGTCGATTTGGATTGGGTTTGGTAATTTCTGGTAGGTCTTCGGTTTTTTG
>JAKFYP010000128.1 GCA_021730835.1 Alphaproteobacteria bacterium | reverse complement strand
CGATCAGGCGGCGCTTGGCTATCTGGAGGAAGCCGGTATCTCACCCAAAGGGCTGCTTTCGACGTTTGAACTGCTGCGCCGCCGTGAGAAACAGCGTTTCGGCACTCCCGATCCCTATACCCTGACGCACCCGCTGGGGCGCGAGCGTATCCGGCATGTGCGGCACGTTGTTGAAGAATCCACGATAAAGGATAAACGATCCCCGGCGGATCTGACCCTGATGCACCAGCGCATGGTCGGCAAGCTGGAGGGGTTTTTAGCGCCGGTTGAGGAGGTTTTGCAGAAATATCCGGTTGCCGATACTTCCCCCAAAGCGCGTTATGCGCGGGCGGTGGCGCTCTACCGTAAAGCCGAGACTGACGCTGCGCTGGTGGAGATCAAAGCACTAAAGGCAGAGATAGGCGAGGATGCGTGGTTGCTCGATACCGAGGGGCAGGTGCTCTATGAGAGCAACCGCATTGCCGAGGCAGAGGCGGTTTACCGGAGGGCGGCGGAGATGGAGCCTGATTCGGCGCTGATCCGCACGGCTTATGCACAGGCGTTGCTTGAGCAGGGTAAGACGCAGGAAGCGGCGGAGCATCTGGAGCGCTCAAGCCTCTCCGATCCGACCTATCGGCAAACATGGCGGTTGCTGGCGACGGCGGAAGGCAAGCTCGGGCATCTGGGAATGGCCAAGCTGGCGCAGGCGGAAGGGGCGATGCTCGATAATGAGCCGAAAATCGCCCGGGAATTTGCCATGCAGGCGATGGATTCCCTGCCCGGCGATAGTCCGGCGTGGCAGCGGGCGCTTGATTTGCGCCGCCTCGCCGACCGGGAGATTGAGAAAAAGGACGATGAATAACGGTTGGTTTTCGCGTCTTTTGCCTTTACACTACTGAATATCCAACCTGTTTCCGGAGTTTTCATGCGTTATTTTGTTGCCAGCCTGTTTCTGATGTTCACCCTCTCTATCCATCCGGCCTACGCGCTGGAGAAGGCCGAGGTGGAAAAAATCGTCGCCGATTACCTCAAAGCGCATCCCGAGGCCGTGGTGGATTCACTCCGCCGCTATCAGGAGCGCGAGGAGATGCGCCAGCGCAAATCGGCCAAGGCGGCGGCGCTTGAGCATAAGGATATCTTGTTTAATCCCAATGATCCGAGTGTCGGCCCGGCCAATGCGCCGGTCGTCATGGCCGAATTCTTCGATTATAATTGCTCGGCCTGCAAGTATATGTATCAGGCGCTGGCCGATTATTATCAGGCAAACGGCACAAAGGATTTACGCGTCATATTCAAGGAATATCCGATCTTCGGGGAGCGCTCCATCCCGGCGGCGAAAGCGGCGCTGGCTGTGCATCGCCTCTACCCGGATAAATATTTCAAATTCCATTCCGCCCTGATGAGCCATGAAGGCGCGGTCAATCAGGCCGTGGTGTTTTCGGTGCTCGATTCGCTGGGGTTGGATAAGGAAAAAGTCTTGCGCGAGGCGGCGTCACCCGAAGTCACGGCGGAGTTGGAGAAAAATTTGCAACTGGCGCAAAGCCTCGGTGCGGAGGGTACGCCGCTGCTGGTTATCGGCGATGAGGTCATTGGCCACGCGCTCGATCTTGAGGCGCTCAAAGGGTATGTGGAGAACGCGAAGGCAAAACAATAAGCGGATTATCCCGCCAGCAATTTTGCTTTTTGCGCCTGAAATTCGGCTTCGGTAAGATGGCCGGACTCCTTCAGCGCCGCCAGCCGCTCAAGCTGCGAGGCGATGTCAACCGGTGCAGCCCGTTGTGGCCCTCCTATCGTTTCCTGAAAGGAAATACGCCGGAATTCGTCAATGGCCGAGCGGGTTTCCTTGATGAACGGGTCAATGGTGCTGGCCAGCACGAGATTCATATTAATCGGTGACGCGCCGTCCCAGACCCGGATATTGCCAAAAACCAGCAGGTAATTGCCGTCAATTGACTGGATACGATCCAGACCGAGCTGCCATTGCCGCAGGCCGAAGAACATGCCTTTATCGAGGAAAAGCAGGCGGCGGTTGGTGCAGACCGCCAGTACCGTGCGGCTACCGGAGAACCCGGAGGTAATGGCCCGGATGCGCTCCCCTTCGATCATGATATTCGGCAGGTATTTGATTTCTTTCTTGGTATAGAAAATATACTTGTGATTCAGGCTTTTGATCTGGCGGTGCACTTCCTCGAGCGTAGGCATCAGCGGCAAACTCCTAATAAATTGAATAAGGTATATTGAGACCATTGCATCATTCGTCATTGCGAGCGTAGCGACCCGCTGCGCCAGCGCTAGCGCGGCGAGAGCAATCCAGAAAAGTTATAGCATTGAAATATCTGGATTGTTTCGTCGCCTTCGGCTCCTCGCAATGACGAAAATAGCGGTGTTTTCGAGTGATGCAATGGTTTCATCCTGAATTATACCAGATTTTCAGCCCAGTGCCAATGGCACGGAGATATTGTCTTTTGACTTTATTTTCCCCAAAAGAAAAATAAAGTCGGTTACGCTGCATAAGCGGCATTCTTCGCTCCACCAGAAAAATAATGACATTTTCTATGCACAGTGAACAACCTATTGAGAGAGCACAACTATAACGGTAAACCATCAGTTTCTTACAAGCGTAAGGTGCGGAAATTATCTTTCATCACGATTCCGGCATATATCCTGTGCCAGTTGGCGGGAGAAACGGCGGGCGGAATCTTGCAGCAAATGCCCGTCGTCGAACCAGTCCGCCGGGTCGAACAGGTTGGGAGTGGTGTCAGGCGTATAGCGCAGATATAGCAGATTCATATCCGCTTTGGTAAGCCAGTTGCGCAAGGCGCTATCGCCCTTGAGGGTCGGCCCGTGAATCAGAATATGTTCCCCCGGCAGGGCGGATATTTCAGCAGTGAGATGATCCAGATACGGCGCATAGTAGCGCATCTCCTGATCGGATTTTCCGTCAAACGCATCGCGCCGCCGGATGAATTCCGCCTGTTCTTTTTGTGTCATGAAATCGCGGTGACGCGGATGATCAAGGCCCGGTTCAACCTCAAGGGCCAGCCAGCCTCCGTTTTCCATATTCCCCAGCAGGCGGCCCGGATTCCATGCGCTGACTTCGGGGAAAACGCGTCGCGCCAGCATCCCCATGCCAAGCTCGTGAAATAATACGGATTGGGTGTACGCCAGATAGGAGAGGCGCTCCAAACCTTGCGTATGGGCGGCGATATTACGCCAGCTAACGGGCAGGGTGGCCAGCCGGTTGCTCCAGCGGGTTTTGTCCGTCCACCAGTGCTCGCGGTCAAGCTGGCGGGCCAGTCCGCTCTCCCAGACGATGCGTCGCACGTTCGGCCCGTGTTGCCCGACCTCGCGGATAATGGCGGCAAACTCGGGCGGATCCATGCCCGCAACGCCGTAGTTAAAGGAGTGGGAGGCGCAACCCAGCCGGGCCATTTCAGCGTCGAACGCCTCAGGAATAACGTGGCGAAACAGACGGCTCGTGCCGATGAAAACGGTATCGTATTGCTCCCCGTGCGCCCGGAAATGCTCCAGCTTTTCGCTGAGAACCGGGATGAAAGGGAAAGGGCGTAAGCGGTCGAGATAATTGAGCAACAGGCCGGTGAGAAAAAAAACGACCAATGTCAGGATAACCGGTACGGCCACCTGCCGATGTGTATGCCGGGATGTCCCGGTCAAGCAATCACTCTCCCTGACTCAGCGTATAGCCAAGCGCGCCGTCGAACTCGAAGAGGTATTCCGCTTTGAGCACGTCCAGCCCGGCTTCGGCCAGTCTGGCCATCAGGGCAGGCGGATAGGAGGCGTCGAGCCGGTCGGTATTGGAGCCGAAGCGGCAGCGAAACGTATCGGATGCCGGGGTCTGCTCATCCGCCTCCATAGGCCAGACTTTCAGGCCCTTGCTCGAGATCAGCGCCAGCGATGCCTCATCGCCGCTGGCTTCGTCGGCAATGGCCGCCAGCTCGGCCAGACCCGGCCCGTTCCAGCCGATAAACACATCCACGCCGACCAGTATTTTATTGCCGGTATGGACGCTGACCGGCATCGGTTTAGCGGCGTCGGCTTTCGCGGATGCTTCGTGGAAACGTGCTTTTTTGAATTTGTACGGCTCCTCGCCCAGACGGGCAACGACGGATTCCGCAAATTCTTTCGTCCCCATCTCGGCCTTGCTGATGTTTTTATTATAGATGTCGGCGGTGTGCATGCCGTCCTCAATGGTGCGAAACCATGCGTTGGCTATCGTCGTGGCGGTATCGTTTTGCCCCAGATGCACCAGCATCATGATCGCGCCGTTGAGCAGGCCCGACGGGTTGGCGATATTCCGCCCGGCGATATCGGGAGCGGAGCCGTGAATTGCCTCGAACATGGCGAAATCGTCACCGACATTCGACGACCCGGCCAGCCCGACCGAGCCGGAAACTTCCGCCGCAATATCGGAGATAATATCGCCGTAAAGGTTTTCGGTGACGATCACGTCGAAGCGGTCAGGGCGGCTGGCGATGCGCGCCGCGCCGATATCAATGATGAAATGCTCTTTTTCCAGCGAAGGATATTCCTTACCGACCGTGTCGAATATTTCGTGAAACGCCCCGTCGCACATTTTCATGATGTTGTCTTTCGACATGCAGGTGACTTTGCGCCGCCCGTTCTGCATGGCGTATTCATAGGCGTAGCGGATGATGCGCTCGGAACCGGAGCGGGTAATCAGCTTGATCGCGTGGTAGGTGTCGGGACTCTGGCGGTATTCGATGCCGGAATATAAATCCTCTTCGTTTTCACGCACGATCACCAGATCCATCATCGGATGCAGGCCGTTGACAAACGGGTGATAGCTGCGGCAGGGGCGCACGTTGGCATACAGGCCAAGCGTCTTGCGGATGGTGACGTTGAGGCTTTTATAGCCGCCACCCTGCGGCGTGGTAATCGGTGCCTTGAGCAGCACTTTGGTGCGCCGCAGGCTATCCCATGCGTAAGGTGGGATACCCGTGCTTACGCCTTTTTCGTAGAATTTCTGACCCAGTTCAATAGCCTCGATATTGAGATTCGCCCTCGCCTCCTTGAGGATAAAAAGCGTCGCTTCCATAATCTCGGGGCCAATGCCATCCCCGAAGGCAACCGTAATATCAACCATATATATACTCCTTCACCAAATGCCAGAAGACAAAATCCCTTAAGTTTTGGCAACTGTTTTTACGAATATACGCGCCGATACCGTCTTTTTTGGCGTCAGCGTGGCGTATTGCGGAAAATATGTCTGCTTTGGAGGAGGAGGCAGGTTCTCAGCTAAAGATAAAATCGGATTCCTGTAGCTGGTCGGGCGTGATACCGTACAAAGTGATGGTTTCCGTTACAAACCCGCTGGGTACATCGTGATGGATAATCGTATTGCCGTGAGAATCTACCTCGATATTCTCCATGAGGGCATCAAATGAAGCGATATTGAAAGCGCGCAACGCTATCGTATCTTGTCCGGGAGTGAAATCACGAATCAGAGTTTCTCCACCGTTTAAAAGAATAAAACGAAACAGGTCGGCTCCTTCCTCGCCCATGAAATATTCATAGATAGATAGAGAAGAATTGTCACAAAAATTTAACACAATTATTAACTATCTTGATGTATAGTTGAGAAAGTCGCCGCTAGATCCAGCGGCAGTGAAATACTGACGGGCACTTCTATCAATCTGATTTTCGTGTGAGTCTGGCATAAATTTTCTCCGTCGATGGTTTTTGTGGTTGGATATTCGCCATTTTGGTGAGTAACTGGGTTATTTTTGGCTCATTTCATCGCATTTTTCATACTTCAGACACACCGCTCCTGTCGTCGCCCTCGCATGAGGAAGACGAAGCGCTGCATGTTGTAGGCGAGGTTT
>JAKFYP010000046.1 GCA_021730835.1 Alphaproteobacteria bacterium | reverse complement strand
AAACCTAAAACCTGTAACCTGCCCCCCCCACGACTCAGCTTCGGCTTACAGCCTTGCCTCGTCTGCTCCCCCGCAAGGGATGAGTGGTAACCGACTGCTTTTACTGATATACACACAGATAAGAGGCAAGCGGAGTAACGTGGGTAACCAGATAGAATTTAATAGCCCTGCGGCCACGACGGCGGATCAGTTCGGGCGTTTGGTCTGGTGCGGGCTGTCGAGCGAAAAAGCCGGGATGCCCACCTCGAATTTCAGACCATCCTCCGCCGAGACCATGCCGTAACTGCCCTCCATCATCCCCGAGGATGTGGAAAGCACCGTGCCGCTGGTATACTGAAATGCCTGCCCCGGTTGCAGCGTCGGCTGCTCGCCGACCACGCCGGGGCCTTCCACCTCCTGCGTCTGGCCACCGCCATCGGTGATACGCCAGACGCGGTCAAGCAGTTGCACCGCTTCCCTGCCGTGATTCTCGATGACGATGGTATAGGCCCAGACGTAATGCCCCTCCTCGGGATCGGACTGATCCTCAAGGTAATGCGGCATCGCCGTGACCTTAATAAGCCGGGTCGTTTTGGTATACATTGAGCGGCATCTCCGGCCCGGAACTTCCCGGGAGCGCGGCAGTCTAGCGGCGCGGGCAGGCGATGGCAAGAGGCTATGGGCATTAGTTTCATGCCACTTTAAAAACCCTCGTGAATCAGGAATGACAATGGCTTGACAAACCGGGAACCCGTTCTCCTTAAAATACATCTTTCATGGCGCGCAGGCGGGCGAAGACTTCGGCATCGGTCGCATAAGGCATATCGAGCATCAGGCGGATTTCCGGGCTGTCGGCGCGCAGGAACGGATTGGCAGCACATTCATCGGCCAGCAGCGAGGGAACCGTTGCCTCCCCTGCCCTCCGCAATACCGCTACTTCCCGCAGGCGGCGTTGCAGTGCCTCGTTGCCCGGTTCAACCGTCAGGGCAAACCGCCCGTTGGCCTCGGTATACTCATGGGCGCAGCAAACCCATGTATCACCGGGAAGTCGCCGCAGCTTGCGCAAACTGTCGAACATTTGCGGCGCGGTTCCCTCAAACAGCCGCCCGCAACCAAGCGAAAAAAGCACGTCACCCGAAAACAGCAGCTTTAACCCGGAGAATAAAAAGGCGATATGCCCGAGCGTATGCCCCGGCAAATAGAGTATCTCGGCGCTAAACCGCCCGAAGGTTACCCGCTCGCCTTCCTCAACCCGGATATCAATGCCGGGAATGCGATCGGCGTCATGCTCAAACCCGATGACATGGCAGCCGGTGGCCGCTCTGAGCGCTTCGTTGCCGCCGGTATGGTCGTGATGGTGATGCGTGCTGAAAATATAATCCAGCCCCCAGCCCTTCGCGCTCAGGAAATCCGTGACCGGCGCGGCGTCGGAAGGATCGACGGCGGCGGTCAGATTCACCTCTTCATCGTGCAGCAGGTAGATATAATTATCCTTGCGCGCCGGAATCTGGAATAGCGCAATGCCCGGTCGGCCTAAATCAGGAAGCATGGGTATGTTGCCGGGGCCGCTCGCCGGTGAACTCCGCCAACTCCTGAAGGATCAACTCGTGGATAGCGCCATGCTGGGTCGCCTCCAGCCCGTAACGCCCGGCCAGCGCCCGGTAATCCTTCTCACTCAGCGGCAGTTTGAAATGCACCGATTCCTGTGTATAGACCGGCAACCCCAGTACCTTGCGGATCAGATCCGACAGGCGCATATCGTTATCCACCGCCTCAGAGATGATCCGCGCCGCGATATGCGGCTCGCATTCCAGCATCACCTCTCCGCTGCGCCCGGGAAGCGGCTCCTTCTCCGGCGCTTTGGCAACAGGGGCATGCGCGACCGGTATGGGAATCACCTTGTTGTCATCCGCCGGTGTTTCCTCCGGCAACTCCGCTGCGAAACGCGGCTCAGGTCTGCGGGCAGGAGCAGGCAGTAATTGCTCGACATCCGAGCAGGGCCGGTACACGGTGACGTAAACTTCCAGTCGGTTGCCTTCGTGCAATTCGAGTTCAATCGCCCGGTCATTGGTTTCACTGACGTAAAGCGCATAGGAAAACGGATGCGCTTTGCCGCCATATATTTTTTTGCCTTCCACTCCGCATATCCGGCGGGTGTATTTCATCGTCACCCATTCACGCAGACCGTAGATATGCTCACGGACAAAAATCACGCGATTGTCCTCCGGTTTGTAGAGCCGCAGAGTATCCTCCTCGGCGAAGAGCTTTTGCAACTCCCATTTATTCAGGCAGCGCGACAGCGCAAGATACGGCCTGCCCTGCGAGCTTTCGGCCACGATCATTGAGCATAACGGCAAATCGTCTTCCAGCAATTGCCAGGAGGTAAAGGATACATTGCTGAACTCGTAGATTTCCGCACTGCCAACCGCAAGGAGCTTGTTTGCAACCTCCGGTTGTGGTGTGTGGGCAAAGCGAACCCGGACTCCCTCGGCCAGTTGCTGAGGCCAGCGCGCCTGCTGCATCGCCGTCATCGGCTTCCAGCGTTCGTTTGTAAAAAATTCCTTAAGCTGATGCAGCACGACCCTGCCTGTGAAAAAGAAAGGAACATCCTAGGTAGGCAAAACCTATTTTGATTGCAAGAAAAATAAATTGTTTTATAAATCCAACGTTCATTAATCAAAATTTAATCTTTTGCTGGTAAATATGAGATATGACATTTTTCATGGTCATAACGAGTCATCCTGGGTACTGACCCGCCTCTCATCCTAAGGGGCGGGTCTTTTCATTATATCTCTGCATCTTTCTGCTTCTCCAATGCCAGCGCCAGCAGCCATCCGGCGGGCAGCCAGAACGGAAGCGCCGACCAGCCGACAAAGAAGCTGGTTGCTGTTGATAGCGGCCATAAACGCAGGGTCAGCGCAATCAGCAGGCCGTGATAAAGCGGATAGCGGGCGCATATCCTGTATTGCCGCAATACCGGCGTCAGCATCGCCCCCATCATGGCCATAAACAGGATGCAACCAATCAGGCCATTTTCCACCAGCCATTCGAGATACAAATGATGCGGATGCAGGTTGCAGCGCGTTTCGATGTTTGCGGCACTGCCGTAAGCTTCATTCGGGCAGTATTCGCGGAAATGGCGAGTCCCGACCCCAAATAGGGGGTAGTCCACGAAAATGCGGGCGCTACTGAGCCATATCTGCCCGTAAGCCGATTCCTGCCAGTGGGAGACCGTCCGCAATGTTGAGAAATACTGCCGCGCCATCAGCGACGGATTATACTGGGCAAACAGCCCCAGCAGCAGGAGTGCCCCGAGCGCCAGCAGTGGCACATAGCGGCGCAGTGGCTTGAGCAACAAAGCAAGCAGCACAAACGTAAACAATGCCAGCAGCAGCGCCATCCGCTCCCCCGAGAGAAACACCGCCAGCAGGAAGGAAAGCGCGAAAATCACCGCTACCAGCACATGGCGGCGACTGGAATGGCTCAACGCTTTTCCCGCCAGCACCGCCAGCACGGGAGGCGACAACCATGCCAGCACGATCCCGACACGCGGCGCGCTGAACGGGCCGGTTAAGCGCCATCCACCGTCATCCGACGGAAAACGGGCGCGCCCGAACACGTCATAGCCGAATCCATACTGCAAAAAGGTATCGCCGATCAGGAAAGCTACGGTCAGGATCAGGGCAATCAGCAATTCACGGCGCACGGCGGGAAACCGCAATGTCCAGCAGGCGGCGGCAACCGCGAACAGCGGGAAGCGGATCCACGGCAGAGCGCGGCGCATCG
This sequence comes from Alphaproteobacteria bacterium, assembly GCA_021730835.1. Classification (GTDB taxonomy): domain Bacteria; phylum Pseudomonadota; class Alphaproteobacteria; order Rickettsiales; family UBA998; genus JAKFYP01. The sequence continues at coordinate 2,084 of JAKFYP010000046.1, read as the reverse complement.
CCAGTTCGGGACGCTCGGCCAGTAGCCCCCGGGCGACCATATAGCCCCACAGCACCAGCGCCAGCACCACCCATCCCTGCCTGAGCCAGCGCCAGTCGCTATTACGCCAGGATTCAAAGAGAAACAGCAGGCCGACCAGCACGGCGGCGATTTCGGCGGGCGCATTCCCGGCAAGATAGAGAATCGGCAGGATACCGGTCAGCAAGCAGGCCAGCCTCGTATGCACCGGCATGGCGCGATCGGCAAGCAGACTAACAAAGGGGCGGGGCAGGATGTGATACATAGGATGATACGGCTAAAAATCCGTGCACCTTCCGCCCTTTTCCCAATCGCCGTAACGCGTCGGCTCCGGCCCCTTCGGCCCGCCAATTTCCTCGGGATCAGGCTTTTGTGGGGTTGGCGGCGTCTTGTCTTCCTGACGCATGGGAGAATGACCGGGTAAATCGCTCATGGTTTTCCTTGTCTTTCGGTATATAAGATACCCTACAACTATGCGATTTCGTTAACAAGGTCAAACCCTATGCCCGACCCCCGCACTGCGGCCCTTAATCTGTATGAGCAGGTAATCCTGCACGGCAAATCGCCTGAAACCCTGCTGGGGCAGGCGCGGGATATGGATGAACGCGACCGGGCGTTTTTGCGGCATCTGGTAATGACGGCGCTACGCCATTGGGGCATCACGCAGGCCATGCTGCAAACCCTGATTGCCAAACCCCTGCCCCAAACTGAGAAACGAGTGGAACTGGCGCTGGCGCTCGGCATCACACAACTGCTTTATATGGATACGCCCCCGCACGCCGCCGTGCATACCACGGTCGAGCTGGTAAAAAAACGTCATGCGCGTTATGGCGGGCTGGCCAATGCCGTCCTGCAGAAAGTCGCTCGCGGCGAGGTGGCAATCCCCGGCGACGAGCACCGCCTGCCCGTCTGGCTGCGCGAACGCCTAACCGCCAGCTACGGAGAGGAAGCCATGCGGGCCATCGCCCATGTTGCCGGAGTGATCCCGCCGCTTGATCTTACCTTCACCGACATAACCGCCCGAACCCGGTTTTCAGACGCATACCCGGAAGCAACCTTGCTACCTACCGGCAGCCTCCGCCTTGCCTATACCGGCTCGGTAGAAAAACTCCCCTTTTTCAGTGAGGGAATATGGTGGGTACAGGATGCCGCCGCCGCCCTGCCGGTACGGCTGCTGGGTGACATCGCGGGCAGGCGCGTGCTCGACCTCTGCGCCGCGCCGGGCGGCAAGACGATGCAGCTTGCCACCGCCGGGGCCAGCGTAACAGCGGTTGAGAAAACCGCCTCGCGCCTGCGCATCTTACGCGAAAACCTGACGCGCACCAACCTGTCCGTCGATATGGTTGAAGCTGACGCGCTGCATTACACCGGCGGCCCGTTCGACGCCATCCTGCTCGATGCGCCGTGCAGCGCTACCGGCACGCTGCGCCGTCACCCGGACGTCATGTGGCATCGCAGTAAAGTTGATATAACGCGGCTGGCCAGCATCCAGAAACACATGCTGGAACACGCCGCCACACTGCTCGCGCCCGGCGGCACGCTGGTCTATGCCGTCTGCTCGCTGGAGCCGGAGGAGGGAGAGCAACAAATCGCCCGGTTTTTAGCGGATCACCCAAGGTTCTCGCGCATCCCCGTCCGGGCGGAGGAACTGGGGGGTGAAAACGCATTCCTGTCCCCGCAGCAGGGCGATCTGCGCACCCTGCCCTGTCATTGGCGGGAACAAGGCGGACTGGATGGTTTTTACGCGACGCGGCTGCGGAAAAATTCCTGATTATCCGTAGTGAGACCATTGCATCACTCCTCCCCCCGCTCACAGCACCCGCATGCGGGGTGCTGTGTCCATACAAGGCCAGCATCCCACAGGTGGATGCTGTATCTTATGGTTGGCCAGCATCCCACAGGTGGATGCTGGCGGGGGGAGGCCTGGGAGGGGGGCGTTAAAAATCATCCTGCCGTATAGAAATGATTTTTATTTTTGATGCCCTCCCCCTAACCCTCTCCCGCAAGCGGGAGGGGGGATGATGCAATGGTCTCTCTCCTAAAGCATGCGCTTGAGCACATCGTTT
>JAKFYP010000162.1 GCA_021730835.1 Alphaproteobacteria bacterium | reverse complement strand
AGCGCCGCCGCGACTGTCCCGGCAATGGTGAGCGCATCTAGCATATAAATCTGGGGTGTTGTGATATAAACCATACAAGGTACTTTTATTTATAGTATTTTCTAATTAGATTCGCTCGCTTCGCGGTGCAAAATCACAGCTTTCTGCAACGATTTTGATAGTAACTCCGAATCAAATTAATTTGGAAATACTATATTATTTTTTGTACTTATCCGGCCAAACTACCCGGGGATCCTGTAGGGGAACGACTCCTTATAATAAAATAGGGAGAGAAATACAACAGTTTAATAGATTTGTAATCAATTTATGGCAGGCTTGCCCTACGCCGGTTGCAGCATGTGAGTAGATAGGTCAGGCTGCACTGCAACATAAAACTATACGATGAGGAGCACCGCATATGAACACGCATCCGCAGGCCACCTTACAGATCAAGGATAAGAAATACGATTTTCCCATTTACAATGGCACGGAAGGGCCGGATGTCATTGACATCAGCGCACTTTACAAAGAAACTGGGCATTTTACCTATGATCCGGGTTTTCTTTCCACCGCATCCTGCGAATCCTCGATTACCTATATTGACGGAGATGCCGGTATCCTGCGCTACCGGGGGTATAATATCGACGAACTGGCGGAAAAATGCGATTTTCTGAGCGTCTGCCACCTGCTGCTATACGGGGAGCTTCCCAACGAGGAGCAAAGCGAATGGTTTAACCGCACCATTACCCTGCATACGATGGTGCATGAGCAACTTCAGTTCATGCTGCGCGGCTTCCCGCGCCGCTCGCACCCGATGGCGGTGATGGTGGGCGCTTCCGCCTCGCTGTCGGCTTTTTATCATGACAGCCTTGATATTAACGATCCCGATCAGCGTGAACTGGCGGCGTTTCGCATGATCGCCAAGATGCCGACACTGGCGGCGATGTGTTACAAATATTCTATCGGCCAGCCATTTATCTATCCCAATAACGAATTGAGCTTCTCCGAGAATTTTCTGCACATGATGTTCGCCACGCCGTGCGAGAAATATAAAGTCAGCCCGACGATGGCGCAGGCGATGGACAAGCTTTTGATCCTGCATGCCGACCATGAGCAGAATGCCTCGACTTCGACCGTTCGCCTCGCCGGTTCCTCCGGCGCGAATCCGTTTGCCTGTATCGGCGCGGGGATTGCCTCGCTCTGGGGCCCGGCGCATGGTGGCGCGAATGAAGCGGTGATCCTTATGCTCAGGGAAATCGGCCATAAGAGCCGCATTCCCGAATTTATCGCCCGCGCAAAAGACAAGGATGATCCCTTCCGCCTGATGGGCTTCGGGCATCGTGTCTATAAAAACTATGACCCACGTGCCAAGGTGCTGCGCGAAACCTGTAATCAGGTGCTCGATGAATTGGGTATCCGCGATGAGCCGCTGCTGGAAATTGCGATGGAGCTGGAGAGAATCGCCCTTGAGGATGAGTATTTCGTACAGCGCAAACTCTATCCGAACGTTGATTTCTATTCGGGCATCATCTACCGCGCCATGGGTATCCCGACCAAGATGTTCACCGTGCTCTTTGCTATCGCCCGCACCGCCGGGTGGGTAGCGCAATGGAAAGAGATGATCGAGGATCCCAAGCAAAAAATCGGGCGTCCGCGCCAGCTTTATAACGGGGCGACCGAGCGTCACCTCGGTTCAAAAAAAAAGATGCGTAAATCCGCGTAACAGCTCAGGCGATTTCCCGAGGGCCACCCATATACTGGAGTAGCGCCTCGGGAATCGCGATACTGCCATCCTCGCGCTGGTAATTCTCCAGCACGGCGATCAGCGTGCGCCCGACCGCCAGCCCGGAACCGTTGAGCGTATGGACGAATTCGGTCTGCTTGCGGCCTTCGCGGCGGAAACGGGCTTTCATGCGCCGCGCCTGAAACTCCCCGAAATGCGAGCAGCTTGAGATTTCGCGGAAACAATCCTGCCCCGGCAGCCAGACTTCGATATCCCACGTCTTGCGCGCACCAAACCCGGTATCGCCCTCGCACAGGGTCATCACCCGGTAATGCAGCCCGAGTTTTTTGAGGATGGACTCCGCCGCGCCCAGCATGCGGGCATGTTCCGCCTCTGCCTGCTCCGGCGTAGCGATACTGACCAGTTCGACTTTGGAGAACTGGTGATTGCGGATCATGCCCCTCGTATCCTTGCCCGCCGCCCCGGCCTCCGAGCGGAAGCACTGGGTATAGCCGGTAAAACGCAAGGGCAGTTCCTTTTCGGAGAGTATCTGATCCGCCACCAGATTGGTCAGCGGCACTTCGGCGGTGGGAATCAGATAATGCCCCGAGGTAGTCTTGAACAACTCCTCGCCGAATTTGGGTAACTGGCCCGTGCCGAACAAGGCGTTTTCACGCACCATCACCGGGGCGTAGATTTCCTCGTAACCCCACTCCCGCGTATGGGTATCAAGCATGAACTGGGCCAGCGCCCGCTCCAGCCGCGCCAGCGCCCCACGCAAAATCACAAACCGTGCTCCCGACATGGCGGCGGCGCGCTCGAAATCCATCTGCCCAAGCGCCTCGCCCAGCGCCACATGGTCTTTGGGCGCAAAGGAAAATACGGGCTTCGCCCCTTCCGTGCGCTCGATGCGGTTGGCCGATTCATCGCGCCCCGGCGGCACGTCGTCAGCCAGCAGATTAGGCAGTGAGGCCAGCATTTCGCTCAGGCGGGCATCATCCGCCGCCGCACTGCCTTCCAGTTCAGCGATACGCGTATTGACCGCCTGCGCCTCCTGCATCAGCGCCGTTGCGTCCTCGCCGCTTCTTTTGGCCATGCCGATCTTTTTAGCGAAATCATTGCGTTGCGATTGCAGGGTTTGCACTTCGGTCATGACGGCACGGCGCTGCTCATCCAGTGAGAGAATCGCCGAAGATTGCGGCGCAAGCCCCCGCCGTTTCATACCGGCATCGAAGGCTTCCGGCTGTTCGCGGATAAATTTAATATCGTGCATGGCGGGGCTCCGGATGAGATTAATCCAGACTTCTAGCGGGAAATTTGCCTGGGGAAAAGCCCCATGTCGATTTTATGTTCCGGGAAAACCGCCTTATTGATCCATTTGGCCAACTGATAAGGGTTATCCGCGCTGAAAACCGGGTTATCTTCCAGTGAATAAGGATCATAGACGATACTGCGATGCCTGTTTAACAGCGTCCAGGGCTTCAGGTCCCCGGCAAACTGATTGATGGCCGTCCGCACGATCAGATAGGGATGGTTTTTCTTGTTCTGCTCGTTCACCGCCACAAAACTCGCTTTCAGGGCCGGATTCGGGCACACCATAATACCGTAGCATTTATGCCCGAGCAATTGGACATTCAGGCTATTTTCTTTCAGCGGCTCAGGGCTGACGATGATGTTTTCCGGCTTGCATACGTCGGAATCAGGATTAATACCTGACCTGATATATCCAATCTTCAGTTTTTCAACAAGATGCTCCTTGATGGCTCGCTCAATTCCACGAAACTGATCCTCCGTCAGTTCACCTGAAGACAAACCGCCCTGATCCAAATCCCGATTTCTGTCAGGTAAAAATCCCATAACAACCCATATCCTGCTGTTAATTGTAGAGCCTATACCTGTTCAATCCTCTCCCATCAAAGCTTCCCGCAACCCGACCACGGACGGTTGACGGCCTTCGCGCAGGAGGATTTACCTCCCGCTTCCCTTTTCAGATCAACCCGCTATGATGCCCGCATGCCGCCCTTTACCTGCCATAGCGCCCTGAGCCTCGATACTCTCGCCTTTCCGGTACGCCTCGGAGTGACGGAAGAGGAACGCGCCAGTCCGCAGGAAGTTCGTGTTGATCTGCGCATTTTCTTTACCGTGCCTCCCGACTGCATCGCCGACGATCACGCCCCCTTCCCCTGCTACGAAGCGCTGGCGCAAAAATTGATTGACCATGCCGCGCCGCGCCAGTACCGGTTGCTCGAATTTCTCTGCGGCGATCTGTTGCGCGTGGCGCGAGCCTGTCTCGACGAACAGCGGCAGGATGGCTGCTATCTCTGGCTGCGGGTCAGCAAGCACCCGCCGGTTCCCTTCACGCTCAGGGCATCGGCTTTCGAACTGACCGACCTGCCGGACGGGTTGCCGTGCGGCTGATCCTCATCGGGCTGGGCAGTAATATCGGCGAGCGGGAGATCATCCTGCACCGCGCCGCCGATATGCTGCGTACCGACCCTCACATCGCCGCCGGGCAATTTATATTATCTTCGCTTTATCAAACCCCGGCCCTGCTTCCCGAAGGCGCGCCCGCCGACTGGGATATGCCCTTTCTCAATGCCGTCTGCGCCTTTGAAAGCGCCGCGCCCGCGATTGCATTGCTTCAGCGTTGCCAGCACATTGAACGGGAGATGGGACGCATAAAGCGCGGGCACTGGGGACCGCGTGAGCTTGACCTCGACCTGCTGGCCTGCGGTGAGGAGCGCATGGCCACACCGGCGCTGACCCTGCCCCATCCGGCCATGACTAGGCGTGATTTCGTGCTGCGGCCACTGGCGGAGATCCTGCCCGGCTGGCGCTATCCCGGCGATGGGGCGGCGCATGGAAAAACGGCGGCGGAGTTGCTGGAGAGCATGACGGAGAACGCTGCTCCGGCCCGCAGAAATAATGCTCCCCCCGCAAGTGGGGAGCTTTCCGCAGCAAACTTCGGGATATTAAACTCTGGGGAGCATAAAGTACACGTCATCACCGGCCCGACCTGCTGCGGTAAATCGGCCTATGCGCTTCGCTACGCGGCAAAGCACGATGGCATCATCATCAACGCCGACGCGATGCAGGTATACGCCGACCTCGCCATCCTCACCGCCCGCCCCACGGCAGAAGAAATGCGCCACGCACCGCATCGCCTCTACGGGTTTGCCGACGCGCTGAAGCCATTTTGCGTTGCCGAATGGATCACGCTGGCCACCGATGCCATCCGCGCCTGCTGGCAGGAAAACAAACTACCTATACTGGTTGGCGGAACGGGGATGTATCTTCGGGCGCTGATGCAGGGCATCGCCGATATTCCGGACATCCCCGCCGATATCCGCGACGAGATGGCAGAGAAGTTACGGCAACTGGGCAATAACGCATTTCACCGATGGCTCGCTACGATAGATCCGGTGATGGCCGGGCGGTTGCATCCGTCGAATACCCAGCGTCTGCTCAGGGCGGCGGAAGTGATGCAGGCGACAGGCCGCTCACTCGCTGCATGGCAGGATGCGCCGTCCTCACCCCCTCTGCCGGATGCTCATTTTTCGGTGCAGGCCGTAGCGATGGAGCGCGCCACGCTCTATGCCCGCATCAACACCCGCTTTGAAGCCATGTTGGAAGCAGGAGGCATCGAAGAGGCGGCCCGCCTGAAAGAGCGCGCCGATACCATTAGCGATACTTCGCGCCTGCCTGCCTTGCGGGCGCACGGCGTGCCTGAATTATTTTCATATCTGGATGGCACGATGCCGTTGCCCGGGGCTATCGCGCAGGCGCAGCAAAACACCCGCAACTACGCCAAGCGGCAGGGCACATGGATACGCCACCAGTTCCCTCAAGCCGAACGGGTGGAAGCAATATCCGCTTTCTGAGGATCGACTTCCCGGAAAAACCGCGCTATGTTTTGTGCATGACGAAAGCCTTTATTCCCCTCTCCCACCGCGCCGGAATATGCTCCCGGCAGGCGCATGCCGACCTGCCGGAGGGAACCTATGAGCGCGAGATCAGCAAGGAAGGGTTTTTCGGCCCGGCGGCGTTTTTATACCATCCCCGCCCGCCGACCGGCTGGAGCGGGTTTGAAGGGCCGCTTAGCCCCCGCGCTTTCGACCTGATAAAGCTCGAAGACGCGATGCCCTGTCCGTGGGATGCGCCGGTCATACTCGCC
>JAKFYP010000169.1 GCA_021730835.1 Alphaproteobacteria bacterium | reverse complement strand
TTCAAGAAAGGAAAGGTGATCTGGAGGAATGGCAAAAAAGGATGATGGCTTCACGACAGGATATTAACAATCATTCCTTCTTTGGGGGCGATCCTGAGAAAGCAAAACTGGTTTTTGTGCAGGCGGAGACGGCAAGCCGACGGATTGCAGGCGGCGCAGCCGCCGTACATTACGGCGAAACAGGCGGGCCAACACCGGACAGGCCAACACCCGACTCGCCCGATGCCGAACCGGCTATCGCCGGTACGATGAACCCGGAGATGCTCATGCAGGCGGCGCAGGCATACTTAAAGGAAGCGCTTGCGAACAACCCTAAAAAACCGCCGGAGAAAAAACCGCAAGACGATATGCTGGGTTCTCTCTTCAGCGGATTCCTCGGTGGCAAGCCCCCCCAGAAAGACGGAGGGCGAAGCTAGAGCGTTAATCGTCATTCCCCGAATTTCGTGAAGCAAAATGACAGGGGAATGACAAAATAAAACGGCTTTTGCGAAACCTTCTATACCTCGCAGCACGACGCGGGGATAATTTACCGGCACAGCGCCAGCGTATGCACCCGCGCATCCCCGGCGGCAATCAGGTCTATCGGCCCCTCATGCGTAACCGGCCCGCCATCCCACGCGGTGATCACGCCGCCCGCCCCTTCGATCACCGGAATCAGCGCCATCACGTCATGCGCCTTCAGACCCGACTCCACGATGAGGTCAAGATGCCCGCTCGCCAGCAACCCATACGCATAGCAATCGCCGCCATAGATATCACCGGCCACCCGGCCCCGCAGAAACTCGAAATGCAGCTTTTTCTCCGGGCTGAACAGATAGGGGGAAGTCGTCGCCAGCACCGCGTCGCCCAGAGCAGCACAGGCGCGGGTGCGTATTTCTCCGCCGTTGAAAGTGGATGGCCGCCCTTTGATCCCCACCCAGCGCTCGCCCGTCATCGGCTGGTCAATGATGCCGAGTACCGGCGCGCCCCGGTGCAGCAGGGCAATCAGCGTCCCAAACAGCGGCTTGCCCGCCATAAAACTGCGCGTGCCGTCAATCGGGTCGAGCACCCAGACATATTCGGCGTCGGCGCGCTCCTCGCCATATTCCTCGCCGATGATGCCATGCGCCGGGAAAGCCTCGCCGATATGCGCCCGCATCGCCGCTTCCGCTTCACGGTCGGCCTGCGTCACCGGGCTGGCGTCGCTCTTATGCTCCGCCGCGCAGGGCCGCCGGAAATAGCCGCGCACGATCCCCCCCGCCATATCGGCCAGCCGGTGCGCAAAAACGGGCAGTGTTTCATCCATCGGGGCAGTCTAGCGCCGCCGCCGGGGAAGTAGTAGTATTTTCTGATTATCCACGATTTACCGCTCCCCCCGCATAGCACCCGCCTGCGGGGTGCTCCTCTTATAACCCCGCAGGCGGGTGCTTCAGGGGGGAGCAGACGAAGCAAGGCCGAAGCTGAGTCGTGGGGGGATACATGTTGCCCGCTATCGCCTAGCGGTTCGGGATAAAGCGGAATGGGCGTTTATCCACTATCTTGCCCCGGCCCATTTAAATGAAAAATGCTCTAATTACTTCTGCGGAATCGGAAAGCAGCCTTCCTGATCGCAATACAGGTCGCGGCGCAGACGAGCGCCGGGCGCTCCTGCGTTGTCAGGCTGGCGAATGGCAGGTTCCCTGCCGTTGACCGACTTGGCTTGCGGGGGAATCTGCCCCGGAACCTTACGCAGTTCCGGCACAGGCGTGCGCAAGGTTGTCGGCTGCTTCGGCGTAGTACTCAAAATATTGACCAGCGATTTTTTGCGTTGTTCCTGCAAATACTGATCCGCCAGCAAGGTAGCCAGCGAAGTGGTTTGTGTCGGCGTATAATCCGGCGTCTTGCATTGCGGCAATTCACGGGGATTATGCGGCGCAGGCGGTATCGGCGGGCTGGGCAATGCTTTTGCCAGTTCTTTCTGCTTGCCGCCTTTCATGCTCTGATACTGAGCAATAAACTTTGCTCCGGCAGCCGCGTCCTGAAACTCCCAGATATTTTTGATTGCCCCTTCCATAATCAGCGAATAGACCCCAAGCTCAATGGCCTGCCGCACCGCAAATTGCGGCGGCTCGTTGACGGATACTCCACCTTCGGCTTCCAGCAACTCGTCTATCCCGATAAATTTGAATACCCCACCCTGCAACTGAGCGGAAAATATGGTTTTAGAGGCATTCGTTGAAAGCAGGATTTCGCCGTTGGAAACGTTAATCGCCCTTAGATAGACCGTCACAATATCGCGGCGGTATTCGGTGCTACCGCCAATCCCGAGATAACGTGCCCCTACCCCACCGGTCAGCACGTTGCTCTCATAGGAAGTAATACCCCCCTCAATCAGCATCCCGGCATAGAGCATCGGAGGAATATCGGGAAGATTCGAGCCATCCGGAAGGGTATAACTCTCCCGCATAGCACGAATAATTTTACGTTCCTGCAGGAGATTATCCAATCCGTTGCGCTCAATCGCCGTGAACCATCCGCTATTCCCGGCATCAAGCAGCGCCTTGGTCAGAATGGAAACACCGCCCTGCGTAACGGCGCGGGAATATTCGGCAATCCCGTCATTGGGCTTGTGCTGGCCGGTCTGATCGTCAAACTTGTAGACCGAAACCACAATCTTCTCTTTCGCGGGAGGCAGGTTTTTCAGCGCTTCACCGGATACCGAGTAATCAGAGATCCCAGGCTCCTCCGTCAATGGCGACATGGAAAGCTGGGTTGCCGAGCAAGCGCTCAATAACACACAAAAAACAGGCAGGATTTTTTTAAATTTCATATCTATCTGTATGTATGTATGTATGTTTTGTTATTAAAAAACCGGGGCCGGTACTTCGACGGTCGTTTCGCGCCCAGCTGCGCTGTCAAAAATATTAATGCGCACGATATCACCGTCGCGCCTGAAATTCAGTACCGTGCCACCAATGGTGAATGTACCGGAATCCTGCGCGTTTTCACCTAGAATCTGATCGGATATCTGCTGCGAAATTTGTGTGAGCAAAGAACTGGTGACCGTTCGCTCAAAATTATCCAGCGGATCAACACCTTTCAGCGGCTCCTCGTTATCGTTCTGCACATCTGCATTTCCCAGAAGATACGATCCGTTAAACGGGTTTCCGCCGAAATTGGGATTAATCGGCTGATAACGCAGCTCACTGGCTTCCGCGCCTCCCGCCAGAAGCATCAGCATCGCCGCCGATACCAGCGTGATATGCCGTGATTTCATTTTACTCCCCCGAATATTACGTTTTTCTTTTTTAGCACGATAAAGTTAAGAAATTGCCACCCTATTATCTCTTAATGCTGCGTAATACTGATCGCCGAACCGTTCCCCACATGCCAGAGCGTATGGCTGTTTCCTGTACCCGCCTGATTAACGGCAACTTTATTGTTGTCGCCACCCACATGGGTTTTTGAATAGTTTTTACTGCCGCTTTGGGTGGTTTTCAGGCTGTTGCGATTACCGGTAATACTATCCACAATGGTATTGTGGCTGCCGCTCTGATAGTCAATGATGCTGTTTCCAGTTCCATTAAAATCTTGTTTTATATGATTATATGAACCACCTTGACGAATCTGTGAATAGTGGCCGCTCCCCTTCATGGAAACGCTGATATGGTTGTCGCTGCCAGTCTGGTCAATATCAGCCCGCATGATTCCGGCCTGAGTTAGTTCAATCTCATTATTGCTGCCGGTCTGGTCTATATCGGCATATGCGCCGCCATTTTGCGTAATCAACGTGCTATTCCGGCCCTCCTGCCGCATGTCAAGCGCGTTACCGTCACCGGTTTGGGAGATGGTCGCCGTTGCGCCACCCACCTGCTGCAAAAACAGTGAATTCGGCCCGCTAGCCTGAGCATCGGACAGAATAGCTATCTGGAAAATAAAACTTAATACAACAATCCGCCACATGTTATTTTTATTCTTCGTTCTGTTGCTTTACCGTAATCGAAGTGCCGCTTCCCTGATGAATATAGGTATGCTCAAGATGGTCGCCGGTCTGCTCTGTCGTAATCTTATTGTTATCCCCGTCAAAAACGTTAACCGACACATTATGGCTTCCGGTTTGGGTAGTATGCGACTGATTGCCCGATATATACTCGCTCCCAACGCGCCCCGTGCCGGTCTGCACCTGAAGCGAATCATTGCGATCCCCTTCCTGCCTGACGGTTGAGATATTCGATGCACCATCCTGATGCACCTCACTCTTGTTTTCCTCGCCACTCTGGCGAATATCGGCTTTATTCGTACCCTCCTCGTCACCACCTTCCTGACGAATCACTACACTGTTGCCACTGCCATTTTGCGAGACAACCGCCTGTGAACCACCGGATTGCGTTACATGGACAACATTATCTCCCGCCATTGCCTCGCCGCGCAACAGCATGCCGCCCATCAGCGAGAAAATAAAAAAGAGCAGGCGTTTCATCATTATCCTCCAAACATGACAGGGGAGGATATAATCCCCCCCTGCCATTAAAGCAATTAGTTGCTCTGGTTGATGGTGGCGCTGTTAAGATTGCCATCCTGCAGCAGGGTAGCAACGTCATTTCCACCGAACTGACGTACCAGTGCCTGGTTATTGTCACCATTTTGATTCACGATCGCCCTGTTGGCGGCAAGACGCTGTTCAACATCGGCAACGTTCTTATCGCCAAGCTGGTCGATATCGGCAACGTGGGTTGAGCCGGTCTGGCTTACGCTGGCTCTGTTAGCGTTACCATTCTGAAAAATATCAGACTCGTTGCTCGAACCCTTCTGCAGCACAGAAGCGCGATTGCTCGTCTTAAGTTGGCTGATACGGGAGTTGTTGCTGTTTCCTTCCTGATTTACATCCGCAACGTTGTTATCGCCATGCTGCGTTGTCGTGGAAGTGTTGAAGTTACCTGCCTGATTGATCCGAACGGTATTGCCGTCGCCCGTCTGCAAGTTCCAGATGTTGTTGCGAATGCCGGACTGATTCAGAGCAGCAACGTTGGCTTTGCCGTTCTGACCGGTCCAGATGGTATTGCTTTGACCATTCTGGTTCCCGGACGTGACGTTGCTCTCACCGCGCTGTTCCGCATCAAACGTATTGTCATCGCCACGCTGAACGAACGTAATCGCGTTCTTAGAACCGATCTGAAGATCGAACGTTTTATTCGCGTTTCCCTGCTGACCAACGGTATCTTTCTTGCCGTCTTTGTTGACCGTGTTTCCGGTTCCCTGCTGCGCGACGTTCGCGCTGTTGGCATTGCCAACCTGCGGAAGGAATACGGAGTTGCCGTTAGCGAAAGCGGACGCGGAAGCGGTAAGCGCCGCAGTAGAAAGCAGAACCGTAAAGAGTGACTTGATAGTCATAAATTTTTCTCCTAGAACTTGTGTTAAATGAAAAATCAAAGGCTGTGGTTTAATAAGTTAACGCTCAGTTAACGATGCCGAGGTTAAAGCTTTTTCAGCATCTTGTAAAAAGAAAAATACCTTTGTCATAAAATCTTAACAAAAACCTTTCGATTTTGCATGTAATTTGATCATTAATATTTAAAAAACAATCATATGCCTATTTTTTCATCGCAGATCAAATACAATCATAGATTGTATCTTCTGTGCACAAAACAAATATGACACTAAGAAAAATCACTTTATTTGCGCTGTCGGCCCGATCAAACTTCCTTCACACAACGTGAAATCACTGTCACTCTGCTCAATGTCTGTGGATATATTGGTCACCAGAGAGAAACCGGGAGGGCATTTCCGGCAATATCAATCGTAATCCGTAGATATAATCCGAAAAAAACCCTCCCGCATCGTCTGGCAAAAACTAATCCTGCTGGACAATAGTGGCGTTGTTGCCGTTACCATTCTGTAGCAAACTCAGCGTATCGTTGTTACCATACTGATATAGCTGATTGAGTTTATGATTGTACAT
>JAKFYP010000177.1 GCA_021730835.1 Alphaproteobacteria bacterium | reverse complement strand
CTTGATTCACGTTGCATTCCCCTCTTTGTGGGCAGGGTAAGGGAGAAGAATAGGAAATCCTCATTCGTAAGTCAGGGGTATATGCGCCCTTTTCTTAAAAAATCATTGACTCAGGGCAAAGAGGGAGAATGATGGGCAGGCAGATTGCTGCCGTTTCGATCCCCCTGCAAAAAATAAATTTTCTATGTCTGACAGCCGCTTGAGAATCCTTCCGCCCACGCTGGTCAACCGCATCGCCGCCGGGGAGGTAGTTGAGCGCCCGGCTTCCGTGGTCAAGGAACTGGTGGAAAACGCCGTGGATGCCGGTGCGGGCCGAATTGAAATTCGGCTGGAAGCGGGGGGAAAGCGTCTGATTTCAGTGACCGATGACGGTAGGGGCATGAATCGGGCGGATTTGCTGCTGGCGGTGGAGCGCCATGCCACTTCCAAGCTGCCCGACGATGATTTGCTGGCGATTGAGTGGCTGGGCTTTCGCGGTGAAGCGCTGCCTTCCATCGGCTCGGTCAGCCGCCTGATGATAACTTCCCGCGCCGCCGGAGCGAAGGAAGCGTGGCAGTTGGCGGTTGAAGGCGGCCATAAGGGCGAGCCTGTACCCGCCGCCCTGCCGCAGGGCACATGCGTGGAAGTGCGCGATTTATTTTATGCCACTCCGGCGCGCCTGAAATTTCTCAAAAGCGATATTTCGGAGAACCGGGCGGTGCGCGAGATCGTCGAGCGGCTGGCGATGGCGCATCCTCATATCGGGTTTACGCTGAGCATTGACGGCAACAAAAAACTCTCCATCAACCAGGAATCGGGGCAGCTTCAGGAGGCTCGTCTGCCGCGTCTGGCCCGGGTGCTGGGCAGGGAATTCGCGCAAAACGCTTTGCCGGTGGATACTAGGCGCGATGACGTGCGGCTCTCGGGGTTTGTCGGGCTGCCGACCTTCAGCCGGGGCAGTTCGGCCCAGCAATATCTGTTCGTCGGCGGCAGACCAGTACGCGACAAGCTGTTGCTGGGAGCGGTACGCGGGGCCTATCAGGATTTTCTTGCCCGCGACCGGCATCCGGTAGTGGTGCTGTTTCTCGATCTGCCTTCGGGTCTGGTGGATGTCAACGTCCACCCGGCCAAGGCGGAGGTGCGGTTTCGAGATAGCGGCCAGATACGCGGCATGATCGTCGGCGCAATCAAGCACGCCCTGCAGGAAGCCGGTCACCGTGCCTCGACGACGACGGCTTATGGCGCGCTCGGGGCAATGCGGCCCGCCGCTTCCCCCTCGTGGAGCCGCCCCGCTTCTGCTTACACGTCTTCGCCGTTGCCTGTCTCCTCTTTGGGAGAAGCGTCCACCATGCTCTTTCGTGAAGCGCCAGCCGCCCGCACATGGGAAGCGCACGCGCCGGTGATGGAGGCGAAGGAGGCGCTGCCTGACGATTATCCGCTGGGTGCGGCCTGCGCGCAACTGCATACGACGTATATCGTTGCCCAGACGCGGGATGGTATCGTCATCGTCGATCAGCATGCGGCGCATGAGCGGCTGGTCTATGAACGCATGAAAGCGGCGATGGCGGGGGAGGGCGTGCGCCGTCAGGTTTTACTGATCCCGGAAGTGGTCGAACTGGATGAGGAGGCGGCGGCGCGTCTGCTGGCGCGGGCGGAGGAGTTGCAGGCGCTTGGGCTGGTGATTGAGGGGTTTGGCGGCAATACCGTGGTGGTGCGCGAGATTCCGGCGTTGCTGGGCGACCTCAACGCGGCGGCGCTGGTGCGCGATCTGGCGGATGATCTGGAGGAATATGGCGAAACGCTGAAGCTGAAGGAAAAACTCGAAGAGATTTGTGGTACGATGGCCTGTCACGGCAGCGTGCGGGCCGGTCGGCGACTGACGCCGGAAGAGATGAACGCCCTGCTGCGCCAGATGGAGGAAACGCCGCATTCCGGGCAATGCAATCATGGCCGCCCGACCTATGTTGAGTTGAAGCTGCACGATATCGAGCGGTTGTTCGGGAGGCGTTAGGGAAGGTTTTCAGGTTACGGGTTTGGTGTATGATTACGCCGATGCCGCGATTCCCATGTTGGCTAAAATGACCGATATATTGTCATTCCACTAAGCATTCTCCCTATGTTGGAATGACAGACTGGCGACTGCCAGTCCGCGCATCGTTGCGCGTAAGCCTTAGCGGCGTTTGAGCGCAACTTTGTTTTTCTGGGGAAAAATAAAGTTGAAAGACAATATAAAGGAATCAAGCCAGCAGGGCCAGCAGGAGGATTGCCGTGATATTGGCAATCTTGATCATCGGGTTGACGGCAGGCCCGGCGGTATCCTTGTAGGGATCGCCGACCGTATCGCCGGTGACGGCGGCTTTATGTGCCTCTGACCCTTTGCCGCCGTGATTGCCTTCCTCGATGTATTTCTTGGCGTTATCCCACGCCCCGCCGCCTGAGGTCATGGAAATCGCCACGAACAGGCCGGTAACGATAATCCCGAGCAGCATGGCTCCCAGGCAGGCAAACGCCGCTTCCTGACCGGCAATCGCGTTGATGACAAAATAGAGAATCACCGGCACGGCTACCGGCAACAGCGAGGGAATCACCATTTCCTTAATGGCCGCCTTGGTCAGCAGGTCAACGGCGCGGCTGTAATCCGGCTTGGCCGTGCCTTCCATGATGCCGCTGATTTCGCGGAACTGGCGGCGAACCTCGACCACTACCGCCCCGGCGGCGCGGCCCACGGCCATCATGCCCATCGCCCCGAAGAGATAGGGCAGCAACCCGCCGATGAACAGCCCGACGACGACATACGGGTCACTGAGGACGAACTGGACATTGAGATCGGGGAAGTAATGCTTCAGGTCTTCGGTATAGGCTGCGAACAACACCAGCGATGCCAGCGCCGCCGAGCCGATAGCATAGCCCTTGGTCACCGCCTTGGTCGTGTTGCCGACCGCATCCAGCGCATCGGTGGTGACGCGCACTTCCGCCGGCAACTCTGCCATTTCGGCAATGCCGCCCGCGTTATCGGTAACCGGGCCGTAGGCGTCAAGCGCCACGACCATCCCGGCCAGCGCCAGCATGGTGGTTGCGGCAATCGCAATGCCAAACAAACCGCACAGGCTGTACGCCCCGATGATGCCGGTGCAGATGATGAGAATCGGCACGGCGGTCGCTTCCATCGAAACCGCCAGCCCCTGAATGACATTGGTCGCATGGCCGGTCTCCGAAGCTTTAGCAACGCTCCTGACCGGGCGGAAAGAGGTGGAGGTATAATATTCCGTAATCCACACCAGCGCGCCGGTTACACCAAGTCCGACCAGCGTGCAGTAGAACACGTCCAGCCCGGTGAAGGTGCGGGTGGGCAGGCTGAAAATCTGGTCGAAGCCGAGCAGGTTATCGGTCAGGGGGGCAATCAGCGCCGCAGAAAGCGCCGCCGAGGCGATAAAACCTTTATAGAGCGCCCGCATGATATTCTGGCTGCTTCCCAGACGCACGAAGAACGTTCCGGCAATCGAGGCAAGAATACACAATCCGCCAATCGCCAGCGGGTAAATCATCATCGTATCGAGCGTATCGCCGATAAAATAGATTGAGGAAAGCAGCATGGTCGCAACTATGGTGACGACGTAAGTTTCAAACAAATCGGCGGCCATCCCGGCGCAATCGCCGACGTTATCGCCGACATTATCGGCAATCACCGCCGGGTTGCGCGGGTCGTCCTCGGGAATCCCGGCTTCGACCTTCCCTACCAGATCGGCTCCGACATCCGCCCCTTTGGTGAAAATCCCGCCGCCAAGCCGCGCAAAGATCGAAATCAGCGACGCGCCGAAACTCAGCGCTACCAGCGCTTCAAGAATATCGCGGGTTTCCACGCCGCTGCCCTTGAGGTAAAAATAATACCCGGCAACCCCGAGCAACCCGAGGCCGACGACCAGCATACCCGTCACTGCCCCGGCGCGAAAAGCGATGGAAAGCGCCGCCTGCAAACCACTCCGCGCTGCTTCCGTGGTGCGCACATTCGCCCGCACGGAGATGTTCATGCCGATATACCCGGCAACGCCCGAGAGCACCGCGCCGATGATAAACCCGATTCCCACATGCAGGCCCAGCTTTGCGCCCAGCAGCAGGCAGATAACGATCCCGACACCGGCGATGGTCGTATATTGCCGGTTGAGATACGCTCGCGCCCCTTCCTGAATGGCCGCCGCGATCTGCACCATCCGCTCCGAGCCGGTCGGGGCCTTGAGAATCGTGCGGATCGTCACGATGCCGTAAAGCAGGGCCGCGCCGCCGCAGGCCAGAATGATCATTTGCAGGGTTGCCGGGTCGAGCTGCATAGGATACCTCATATATTATTGTATAAAATAAATTTTATGGCTGTATAGCGCCATTTTGAGTATCGTTTCATGACAGAATTCCCCCCTGATTGCAACGGTTGTTTTGACTGCGTACAGGAATGCAGGTATGAAGAAGGAGAAATCTGAAAAGACAACGGAGATGTGCATATGAGTATTGGAATCTGGCAACTGGTATTGATCCTGACTATTGTTTTCGTGCTGTTTGGCGCGGGCAAGCTGCCGCGTGTGATGGGCGATATGGGCAGAGGCATTCGCTCGCTGCGCGAGGGACTCAAGGGCGAGGAGGAAGAGAAAAAAAATCCTGAGCGCATCACGACGGAAGAATAGCGACCATAAGGAGGCATTGCAAAAGTCGTCATGGTGGGCGAAGCAAACCTATAACCTATAACCTATAACCTGAATCTAGCTATGCTGGGCCTTTCCTTCGCTGAGTTCTCCGTAATCCTGATTGTTGCTCTGGTGATGCTCGGGCCGGAGGATATTCCCAAAGTCGCCCGCCAGATCATACGCTTTATGAAATCTCTCCGGGCAGTGGGCGACGAATTGCGCGCCGCCATGCGTGAGATCACCGAGGATGAGGCTTTCAGCGAGGTAAAGCGTGAATTGCAGCAGGAGCGCCGTTTTCTGATGGATGAATCGGGAAGATTACAGGAGATATACGATATGTCGGATTTTCTCAGTGAAGAGGAAATGCGTTCATATGAGCATGAAATGATACCCATTACCCACAGCGAACAGGATTCCGGTAAAAAGTAAACCATCCGCTCCCCCCGCTCCCCCCTTGAGGGGGAGCAGACGAAGCGAACCCGGCTGTAGCGCTAGCGTAAGCGGGTGAAGCTGAGTCGTGGGGGGGGCAGATAAAAACATCCCCCCACCGAATCGCCTTCGGATTGCATCCTCGGCTCTTCGACTCCCCCTCAAGGGGGAGCCGTGAATTGTGGGTAATCAGGAAATAAACCGGAAAGACTGATGGTAGCCATATGACTGAAAATACAGATAACGTATTGCTCCCGCCTATCCGCTATCCGGGGGCGATGCGCCTGCTGCACTGGCTGATGGCGCTGCTGATCCTCGGGATGATCGGCGCGGGCTGGTATATGGCGGAACTGCCGGGCAGCGATCCGTTGCGTTATAAGCTGGTTATGCTGCATAAATCGCTTGGCATCACTCTGCTTGCCCTGTTTTTTATCCGCCTGAGTGTGCGGTTGCGTTCAACAATTCCGCCACTGCCCACCGGTCTGCCAGAACGCGAAATAAAACTTGCGCATGCAGCGCACGGACTGCTTTACCTGTTGATGTTCCTCGTGCCCTTTTCCGGTTATGTGATGTCCTCAGCCGGGAAATACGGTGTGCAGTGGTTTGGCATCGCCCTGCCTGACCTGTTTGGTAAAAGCAAGGTGCTTTCCAAATTCGCCCATGAAATGCATGGTATTCTACCTTATATCTTGCTTGGAATAATCGCGCTGCATGTCGCCGGGGTTATTAAACACCGGGTTTTCGACAAACCGGAAAACGATGTGCTCAAGCGCATGCTTTAGGAGAGAGACCATTGCATCATCCCCCCTCCCGCTTGCGGGAGAGGGTTAGGGGGAGGGCATCAAAAATAAAAATCATTTC
>JAKFYP010000048.1 GCA_021730835.1 Alphaproteobacteria bacterium | reverse complement strand
ACATCTCGTCGATAACGATCATGTCCATGTCCGGCAGATTTTCCGGCAGTTCGCCGCGAATGATCCGCTTGATCTCCTCGCCCGCCGATTGCGTCCAGCGCAGGATGGTCTGGTAGGAAATCCCCAGCAACCGACCGATGCCGCGAAACCCGACGCCTTCCTTATATAAGGCCAGCGCCGTCAGTTTCTGTTGATCGCTGTAGTGAGTCCTGCCGTCCGCAGCAATAAACCGCCGCCCGCACGCCTTACAGAAATAGCGCTGCTTCCCGCGCACTTTGCCGTCTTTGCGATAGCTCGATTCGCCACAATGTTTGCAATACATAAACACCCCCTTGCGTTGTTTGGAGGAGTATAACATAAAACGCCTTTAAATGCTATCTATAAGTGACAATGTCCTATAATTTATGGCGTTTTTTTGGGGTGTAATGTATAGCAGAGACCATTGCATCACTCAATGAAAGAGCTATGAATATGTCTGTCAGCTCTATAATCTCCGGGATCGCACGCCATTTTTCTCCCTTTTTTCCTTCCCGGCACTTGATTTTTTTGATTTTCAGGCTATGAGTAGGCCTCTTTTAATCAGGCAACCCGGCGCGTGTGAGCGGAAAAACCGTTGCAACCGTGCCGATCACATAATGAAAAGGACTTATTTCATGAGCGCACAACCCGCTGTACAGGCTACCGAAAAATATTCAGCGTCGGAGGATTTCGCCGCGCTGTTCGAGCAATCCCTCAAGGAATATGACGTGCGCGAAGGCCGCGTCGTAAAGGGCGAGGTAATCGGCATCGAAAACGATATCGTGATCGTCGATGTCGGGCTGAAATCCGACGGGCGCATACCTTTGCGCGAATTCACCAAAGGGCTGGATCATGCCGAAGCGCCGCGTGTGGGCGATACTGTCGAGGTTTACCTTGAGCGTATTGAGAATAAAAACGGCGAGGCGGTACTGAGCCGCGAGCGGGCGCTGCGCGAGGAAGCATGGGAGCGTCTGGAGAAAATCTGCGCCGAGGGCCAGCAGGTCGAGGGCGTGATTTTCGGACGGGTCAAGGGCGGATTTACCGTTGATATTCAGGGTGCGGTGGCGTTCCTGCCGGGCAGTCAGGTTGATATACGGCCCATCCGTGACGTTTCCCCGCTGATGAACGTCCCCCAGCCGTTCCAGATTCTCAAGATGGATCACAAACGCGGCAATATCGTGGTTTCCCGCCGCGCCGTCATGGAAGAATCGCGTCAGGAAGCCCGTGACGAGTTGCTTGGCAATATCGCCGAAGGCGCGGTGATCGAGGGAATGGTCAAGAATATCACTGATTACGGTGCGTTCATTGATCTGGGCGGCATTGACGGCCTGCTCCATGTCACCGATATTTCGTGGAAGCGCGTCAACCATCCGTCGGAAGTCTTCTCTATCGGCCAGACCGTCAAGGTTATGGTCACCCGCTACGACGAGAATACCAAGCGTATTTCCCTCGGTATGAAGCAACTCGAGGAAAACCCGTGGGACGGCGCGGCCAGCGCCTATAAGCCGGGTGCGCGCTTCGTGGGCCGGGTCAGCAACATCACCGATTACGGCGCGTTTATCGAGTTGGATACCGGTATCGAAGGGCTGGTGCATGTCTCCGAGATGAGTTGGACGAAGAAAAATATCCATCCAAGCAAGATCATCGCCGTCGGTCAGGAAATCGAGGTTATGGTGCTTGAGGTGGATCAGGAGAAACACCGTATTTCGCTTGGTATCAAGCAATGCGAAGAAAATCCCTGGGCAACATTCGCCGCTACCCATAAGGAAGGTGATACCATCAAGGGTGAAATCCGTAATATCACCGAATTCGGCCTGTTCGTCGGGCTGTCCGGCGGTATTGACGGGCTGGTACATCACTCCGATATTAGCTGGGACAATAATGGCGAGGAAGCCATGAAAGCCTACAGCAAAGGTCAGGAGGTCGAAGCAAAAATCCTGCTGGTGGATATTGAGAAAGAGCGCGTCAGCCTCAGCATCAAGCAGATGAGCGGCAACCGTGGTGAATCGGCGGCGGCGCAGAGCGCGGCAAAGCATAAAAAAGGCGAAGTCGTTACCGTCACCGTTTCCGAAATCGAGAAGGACGGAATCAGAGTCACGATCGAGAATGAATCCGATGGTTACATCAAGAAAGCCGAACTGTCCCGCGAGCGTAAGGAACAGCGGCCCGAGCGCTACGCCGTTGGTGACCGCGTGGATGCGAAAGTCACCGGCACGGATAAATCGGGCCGCGCCTCGCTTTCCATCAAAGCACTTGAGATTGATCAGCACAAGCAGGCGATTGCCGAATACGGTTCATCCGATAGCGGCGCGAGCCTCGGGGATATTCTCGGTGCGGCGCTGAGCGAAGCGGAGAAAAAAGGGCCAGCGAAAGATAAAGCCCCGGCCAAAAAACCCGCCGCAAAAAAGACAGCCAAGGCAAAGAAAGTAGAGGAATAATTTTTCTCTTGCAAAACAGAGCGGGAGACAGAAAGAAAACTTGCTTTTTTACTCTGCCTCCCGCAATGTTCCGTCCTGCATTCCCCAACCGGGAAGTTTATTCACTTGCGGATCCGATACCACACCGCTTGTGGCAAAATCCTCCTCCCCCCCCCCCCGTAAACAGGGGAGGGAATACCCCATAGCTCTTGCTACGGGGATGGTTTGTATTTTTATAGCGGCATCTCCTTATGGCCATTACCAGCGACACTCTGCTTGAACGGTTGTATCTGAAGCGGCAACTGACATTCTGGCGACTAATTGCTATTTGCGGCGCGATATTTTTTTTGGTGATGTATATCGAGAGAAAAGAAAATATCTCTCCCGTCACCGGTGATTTCGTCGCCCGGGTGCTGATCGAGGGTGTCATTACAGACGACCATTATCTGCATAAGGTACTCAAGGAAATTGAAGAAAACGACCATGCCAAGGCGCTGGTTATATGGCTTGATACGCCCGGCGGCACGGCGGTAGGCGGAGAAGAGTTGCATTACCGGCTGAAATCCATTGCCTCGCACAAGCCCGTCGTAGCCGTCATGCGCAATATCTGTGCCTCGGCGGGGTACATGACGGCGGTAGGAGCGGATCATATCGTCGCCCGCGAGGGTACGATTACCGGCTCCATCGGCGTTATCATCCAGACCGCCGAATTTACGGAGCTGGCCAGCAAGCTCGGCGTCAATCCGATCATCGTCAAATCCGGCCCTTTCAAGGCCGCGCCTTCGCCGGTGGAAAAATTCTCTCCCGAGCAGCGCGAAGTCATTGAGGACATGGTGCAGGATTTTTATGGCGTCTTTGTTGACATGGTTGCTGATTCGCGTGACATGCCTCGTAACCGCGTTCTTGAGCTGGCTGACGGGCGCGTCTACTCGGGCCGTCAGGCGCTGGGCCTCGGGCTGGTTGATGCCATCGGCGGCGAGGAGGAAGCGCTGGCATGGCTTTACGAAGAGAAAAAGATTGAAGATTCGCTGGAAATACGCGATATGAAAATTAAGGCTCCTCAGGAAGGTTTCATGCAGAAACTTTTCGGATATGCCGGTATTTCTTTGCCCGCCCGGGCCAGATTGCCGCTTGACGGGATGCTTTTGATCTGGCAACCTGCCGAATTATAAATAAACCAATAAATCAAAGAACAGGGTTTACTATGACTAAATCACAACTGATCGCCAAACTGGTTCGCAAGTTTCCTCATCTTTATCAGCGTGACGCGGAAGTGCTTGTTAATACGATCCTCTCCGAGATTTCAACCGGGCTGATCAATGGCGAGCGTATTGAATTGCGCGGTTTCGGCGCTTTCTCAATCCGCAAGCGTGACCCCAGGCTGGCCCGCAACCCGAAAAACGGCGCGGCGGTGAAAGTCACGGAACGCTATGCTATTTATTTCCGGGCTGGCAAAGAATTGCGCGAGCGTATCAACGCCGATTAATATTCTCCCGCGAGGCGGCGCAGATGTTCGCTTACCTGAAAATGCTGCTCAGGCTGACGCTGTTTATCGTACTGGGCGGCTTTATCGTGGCGTTCGTCACCGCCAACGGTCAGCCGGTGCAACTTTCCTTCTATCCCCTGCCCTATGAAGCGGAACTGCCGCTGCATGCCCTGTGTCTCGCGCTGTTATTGCTGGGGGCAATGCTGGGGGCTTCCGTAGTCTGGTTTGGCAACCTGAAGCGCCAGTTGCTGATTGGCCGCCGCAATCGTAAACAGACACGGCAACTGCGCGCTCTGGAGAATGAAATCAAGTCCATCCGCATGGAAGAAACCCGCTACGGGCTGCCCGTAGAACAACCTGCTATCCCGCCTGCATCCGGCCATGCAGGCGGGGCATAGTGCCATGCCACCACGCATCAAAATTTGCGGTCTGAACACTGCCGATGCTACCCGGACGGTAGCTGCCGCCCCGGTTTCCTTCGCCGGTTTCGTTTTTCACACGAAATCACCGCGTTTTGTGACGCCACAACAGGCGGCGACACTGGCGACGGCGCTACCCGCGCATATCCGGCGAGTCGCGGTGTGCGTTAACCCTGACGATGCGCAGATCGAAGCCATCCTGCACAGCGGGCTGGTTCCCTCTTTCCTGCAACTGCACGGCAATGAATCGCCAGAGCGCATCACCGCGATTCGGGCGCAATACGACATCGGCATTATCAAGGCCATTCCCGTTGCCGTTGCGGCTGATCTGAAGGCAACGGAGCAATACGAGAAAGTGGCCGATATGCTGCTATTCGACACCAAAAGCGAGCATCCCGATATGCCGGGCGGTACGGGCAGGAGCTTTAACTGGTCGCTGCTGGCCGGGTTTGTATCGCCGCTACCGTGGTTTCTTTCGGGCGGGCTGGGGGCGCATAATATCGGCGAGGCGCTGCGCATCAGCGGCGCGACGATGGCCGATATTTCCTCTTCGCTGGAGAGCAGCCCCGGTGTCAAATCGCCGCAAAAAATATGGGAATTTTTTACAGCGCTTGCCAAAGCCCCATGACGGCAAAAAGAAATGTGTTATGCTGAAGGGAAATAGACACAGGCATCCTCATGGCACTCGCATCCACCGGTCTGCAAACCCATATCTGGAACAACCAGTGGCGCTCCGTCGCCGTGCTGGCCATGTTCCCGCTGCTGCTGTTCGTACTGGTCTGGCTGTTCTTCGCCCTGACCGCCACCGGACTGGAGCCGAACGCCAGTCGCAGCCCTTTTGAGGCCGGAACCGCCGGACTGTCGCGCTACTGGCCGCATGTACTGATCGGCACTGCCATCTGGTTTACGATTGCCGCGCTTTTTCACGGAATGATGATAAACCGTGCCTGCGGGGCGCGCTCTCTCAGCCGCAAGGAAGCGCCGGAAGTCTATAACCTGCTGGAGAATCTCTGCATCTCACGCGGGCTGACCATGCCCAAACTCCAGATTATCGAATCCCCCATGCTCAACGCCTTCGCCAGCGGCATCAATGACAAAACCTATACCGTCACCCTGACCCGCGGTATCATCGAGGCGCTCGACCGGCAGGAGATGGAAGCCGTCATCGCTCACGAGCTTTCGCATATCCGTCATCACGATGTGCGGCTGCTGATCTTTACCGTCATTTTCGCCGGGATCATCAGTTTTTTGTGCGAGACTATCTACCGCACGCTGGTTTATGGCCGCCATTACACGGGAAATCGGCGCGGGCAGGACGGGCGTATCCTGCTGATTGCCTTTCTTATCCTCATCATCGGCTATGTGCTTGCCATCGTACTGCGCTTTGCCCTGTCGCGGCGGCGCGAATACCTCGCCGATGCCGGAGCAGTCGAGTTGACGCATACCCCCGACGCCATGATCCGGGCGCTGCGCAAAATCTCCGGCAAGGCCACCATCCCCAACATGCCCGACGATATTCGCCAGATGTGCGTCGAAAATACCGCCGGATTTATGGGCGGCCTGTTCGCTACGCATCCGCCGATTGAAAAGCGTATTGAAGCGCTGGTTGCGGTCGGCGGGCAGGACATTCCGCTACCACCCCCCGTTGAAAAGCAGGA
>JAKFYP010000181.1 GCA_021730835.1 Alphaproteobacteria bacterium | reverse complement strand
CAAAAAACCGAAGACCTACCAGAAATTACCAAACCCAATCCAAATCGACCCCAGAAAAAAATGACAAAAAATCATTGCCCATCAACATAATGTCACGCTATCCTACGCGCTTAACCGGACAGTAGTGATGCAGCCACACAAGTAAATCGGCTATAAGGGGAGCCACCGAAAGCCTGGTGACCGGAGCACAAGGCAACAGGGAGTTTCTGATCTTTGCACTAAAAGCAACGACCTGCTGACGCTTTTCCTCGTCAGGGTAGGGTAAAAAGACTGTCGCTCGCGCCCATTTTGCTTTATCGTGAAATGAATACCGAAAAACAGATATAGCCGATTTACTTGTGTGGCTGCATATAAATCAAATCGGCTATCGTCCGCGACTGCGGGCGCGCCGCCCATGCGGCGTAGAGTTTATGCACAAGCATAAACTCAATCAGCTATACAACGAAAACTGCCCGCATGGATGTAATGGAATACCCTGCAACGACCCGTTCGCCCGACTGCCTGCTGGGAGTTGAACGCTCGGCGCTGGGGCAGACATGGCGAGCACGCTGCGCGGATGAACGCCTCATCGCCACGCTCTCACAACAGCACGGCATCTCCGATCTGCTGGCCCGCATACTGGCCGGGCGGGGCATCGGCGTCGAGGAAGCCGCCGCCTATCTCAGCCCCAGCCTGCGCGACAGCCTGCCTGATCCGCTGCATCTGAAGGATATGGATAAAGCTGTTGCCCGCATAGCCGATGCCGTGCAGGCGGGTGAGACTATCGGCGTCTTCGGTGATTACGATGTGGACGGCGCGACTTCCTCGGCCCTGCTGGCGCGCTACGGGGCGATGGTGAGAATGCCTGTGCATGTGCATATTCCCGACCGCCGCACGGAAGGTTACGGGCCGAATATCGGCGGGTTGCGCGGGCTGAAGGAAAAAGGCGCATCGCTGGTGCTCACGGTTGATTGCGGCACGGTGGCTTTTGAACCGCTGGCACAGGCGAGGGCGGAAGGCATCGGCGTGATCGTGCTTGACCATCATATCGGCGCGGCGCAATTGCCCGAAGCGATTGCCGTGGTCAATCCCAACCGGCTGGATGAATCATCCCCCTGCGGCGCACTGGCGGCAGTAGGAGTAGTGTTCCTCCTGCTGGTGGCGCTGAACCGTGAATTGCGCCAGCGTGGATATTTTACCAATCGGAATGAGCCGGATCTGCTATCGCTGCTCGATCTGGTAGCGCTCGGGACGGTCTGCGATGTCGTGCCGCTGAAGGGACTGAACCGGGCCTTCGTCGCGCAGGGGATAAAAGTCATGCAGCGCCGGGGCAATACCGGGCTGGCCGCGCTGATAGACCATGCCCGTATAGATCAGGCGATGCACGCCTATCACCTCGGTTTTCTGCTTGGCCCGCGTATCAACGCCGGGGGCAGGGTCGGTCGCGCCCCGCTCGGCTCCTCCCTGCTATGCACCGGCGACGCGGGCGAGGCAGCGGCGATGGCCGAAGAACTGGGGCGCTATAACGATGAGCGCAAGGCGATTGAAGGCATGGTGCTCGAGCAGGCCGTGATGCAGGCGGAGGCGCAGGATAACCGCGCTTTCCTGATGGTAGCGGGCGAGGGCTGGCATCCGGGGGTGATCGGCATTGTCGCCGGGCGGCTGAAAGAACGCTTCGAGCGCCCGGCGGCGGTGCTGGCAATCGAGGACGGCGTTGCCAAAGCCAGCGCCCGTTCCGTGCCGGGAGTCAATCTCGGCGCGGCGGTCGGCGCAGCGCGGGATGCCGATCTACTGCTGGCCGGGGGCGGGCACAGCATGGCCGCCGGGTTTTCACTGGAAACAGAGAAAATCCCCGCGCTGCATGCGTTCTTCGAGGAGCGGCTTGGCGCGGAAGTGGCAGCCCATCTGTCCGGACGGCATGTGTCGCTCGACGGGTGCGTAACGGTGGAAGGGCTGCGGGCGGAACTGGCGCACGAGTTGCGTCGGGCCGAACCGTTCGGCATGGGCAATCCCGGCCCGCGCTTTGCCGTTGCCGGGGCGCGGATCGTGCACGGCGATATCGTCAAGGAGTCGCATTTGAAACTGCTGCTGGCCGATGCGGCGGGCGGCACGGCTCGGGTGCGGGCGATGGCTTTTAGGGCAGTTGGTACGCCACTGGGCGACATGCTCATGAGCGCCAAAGGCAGGCCGCTCCATCTGGCCGGACAACTCAAACTCGATTACTGGCAGGGCAAAGAGCAACTTTCCTTCCATATCGAGGACGCGGCAATGGCGTTGGCAAACACAACATTATAGCCCCCCCCTCAAGAGGGAGAAAAAGAAAAAACTTGATGAATCGGGTACACCTATACTCATGTCAACCGATGAGATTGAAGCTTTGGATGAGAGAATCTCAAACCTGTCTGGAACAGAGCCGCTTTTCAGTATAATCACCCTGAAAAACGAAACGAGCAAAGCTCAAACTGAGAATACCCATTCCATTTCCTGATTACCCACAATTCACCGCTTGCCTCTTATTTGTTGCTTTGCGAATAAAAACAGCGGGTTACCACTCCCCCCTTGAGGGGGAGTCGAAGAGCCGAGGATGAAATCCGAAGGCGATTCGGTGGGGGGAAGCTTTACTTATTATCCCCCCACGACTCAGCTTCGGCCTTCGGCCTTACTTCGTCTGCTCCCCCGCATAGCACCCGCCTGCGGGGTGCTATGCAAAACAATAAAGAAGCATCCCGCAGGCGGATGCTTCAAGGGGGGAGCGGTGAATTGTGGGTAATCAGATTCCATTTAAGTAAGCTATTGTCATTCCAAATAATCATTCGGATTCTTATTTAGAATGACAATAGTCAGTGACAGGCCTACCGCACATAGAGATGAATTTCATGATAGCGGATGGCGGAGGTTTGCTCACGCTGCACGCCGACGCGGCTTTGCGGTACGCCCATCGTATTGAGGCTGCGCATCACCTGCGCCACTTCGGCGTTCGCCTGTTTCTCCGCCCGCTGATTGCTGCTGCGATCATTGCCCTGCGGCACATAGGATACCAACTGGATCAGCAGGGCGGGTTTAATGTCCACAGCCCGTTGCAGGGCGTTATAAAGCTGCTTCTCGTAATGTATTCGCGGCTGGTTGAAACGGATGACAACCAGCGGAATATCCGCCTGCGCCGCGTATGCACCCGTCGCCTCCTGCGCCCGCACGGGCAGCGCGAGGGAAAACACCATCAGTATCAGCAGGGCAAGGCGCATAGCTCCATCCATCATCCGTTAGAGGGGATTTTGAGTTTTTATATCCCCCCCTCTATGGGCATGCAAAGAAAAACTTTCCGGGCTGTGGCTTTTGAGACAATGCGTGCCCGGACAGGGTAAAAACGCCCCATTCTCTTACCTTTCGCGCTATCCGGTAAGCTCTGCACGCGCCGCATGCCGATTATGTTTTTTTTGCATGGCTTGTTCGGGAAAAAAGTTATCCACAGGCATACATCATGTAATACAATTTGTTTTTCATACTGTTACATGAATGACAAAACAATTATATCGAATATGACAGAGTTTTTAGAAAACTATTGCAAAAATAAAATGATTTGATCCTGCCGAAAAATAATCGTATAGCGGTAACCCTTAATTAATAAATATGTGGCACAAAGCGCGTTCCCATTCTCGAATCACTTTCTGCAAACGCATTTGAATCTCACTATCGGATCATCAACACGGCAAGAGGTTTGTCATGAAACGCTACACCACCGGTTATTTTCACATCGCCTGCGCCCGGCACACGGCGTCAGTCTTTTTTCTTCTGTTGCTGACGCTCGGCTCCGCCGCCTGCGTCGCTCCCGGAGCGGACTATAATTCACCGCTGCCGACTTACGGCGGCGCGTATACGCCCCCGCAGAACGTCCAGCCGACGGATATTCATATTCTCTCCGGCGATCTGGCCTGGTAATTTCAAATTTAACGGAGACAGGGACGCAGAGAGTGATATAAACCCTCCATGCCCCCTTCTTCATTATATACGGTAGCGCCATCCGAGCCGATGGCCCCGGTGCTGGCGCGGGAGATTATCCGGCGCTACGGGCACGATCCGATAGCGCTGGGTGAGGCGATAATCCTGCTGCCGGGGCGGCGTTCGGTCGGAGTAATGCGTGAGGCGCTGCTGGCGGCATCGGGCGAAGCACTCATGCTGCCGCGCATTGAAGCATTCGACGATGTGGATATTGAGGCGCTGATTCCCCGATTGATGGAAGCAGGCGGCATCGCGCCGGAAATATCGCCGGTGCGCCGCGTTCTGCTGCTGGCCCATCTGATTGAGCGTTTTCAGTCGGCACTCCCTGCGCTACAGGCCGGGCCGGAATATACAATCATGCTGGCCGAAGCGCTGGCCGGGCTGATAGACGAGCTGGAGCGCGAGCATATTTCCCCTGCCCGGCTGCGCTCGATTCCCCCCGATGAACTGGCCGATCACTGGCAACATGCGCTGCGCTTTCTCGATATTATCATGACGGCATGGCCGAAAATCCTTGAGTCCGAGCCGGGACTGGAGCCACAAAAGCGGCGCAACCGCGTGCTGGCGCTGCTGGCGGATCACTGGGAGGCCAATCCTCCCGGTTTCCCGGTAATTGCAGCGGGCAGCACGGGGAGTATCCCGGCCACGTCGCGCCTGCTTTCCGTCATCGCCCGCCTGCCGCAGGGGATGGTCGTCCTGCCGGGGCTGGACAGGGAATCTGATGCACCAAGCTGGGAGAGTATCGGCCCAACCCATCCGCAATACGGGCTGAAATCATTGCTCGGCACGCTCAATCTCAGCCGCGATGAGGTACGAATTCTGGGTGATGACGCTTCGCCCAGAGTCTCGCTGCTGCGCGCTGCCCTGCTGCCCGCGCCCTCTATCACCCGCTGGCAAACGCAAACGATACCGGTAAAATCAACCGAGGGCCTGCACCTGATTACCGCCGAGGACAGCGAGGAGGAAGCAGCCATCATCGCCATGCTGCTCAGAGAGGTGCTGGAGGAGAAAGAAAAGACCGCCGCGCTGGTCACCCGCGACCGCGCCCTTGCCCGTCAGGTGGCGGCGATCCTGCGAAGCTGGGAGATCGAAATTGACGACTCGGCAGGCATATCGCTGATTCAGACGCCTCCGGCTGTTTTGTTCCTGTTGCTGGCGGAAGCCTGCGCCCGCGAATTTCCGCCGGTATTGCTGCTGGCCCTGCTCAAGCATCCGCTGGCTGCGCCGGGTGGCGAGCAAGCGGCGTTGCGCCGCGCCGCCCGTGAGCTTGAGCGCCGTGCCTTGCGCGGATTTTCTCCTTACCGGGGGCTGGATGGGTTGGCGGCGATGATCGGGCGCACGCGTGACCTCTCCGGGGAGAGCCGCCGCGTCCTCGGGCAGTTTATCGCTATCATACGCCCGTTTTGTGAAGCATTGCACAAAGGCTGTATGGCCGATGATATATTCCGGCTGCACCGCGAGGCCTACCGGCAACTCAGTCACGGAGCGCACCATTATGCGCGGCGTGACGATGCCCGCCTGCTGGAGCAGGCGATTGAGGAACTGGGCGAGCATATCGAGCTGCTCACCGATGCTTCGCCGCAGAGCTATCCGGCCAGCATCTCCCGCCTGCTGGCGGGGCAAACATGGCGTAACCCGTATGCGAAGGAGGCACGGCTAGCGATTTTAAGCCCGATTGAGGCGCGTTTTCAGATGCCGCATCGTATGATCCTCGGGGGGCTGAACGAAGGCATGTGGCCGGGGGAAATCACCGCCGATCCGTGGCTGGGCCAGACCATGCGCGCCGCGCTCGGCCTGCCCTCCTGTGAGGAGGAAATCGGCAAGCAGGCGCATGATTTCAGCCTGTTCGCCATGACGCCGGAGACTTACCTGACGCGAGCGGAGAAAAGCGAGGGTAAACCGGCGATTGCCTCGCGCTGGCTGCTGCGGCTGGAGGCGCTGCTACAGGCAAGCGGTATGGATGCGCACGGGTTGCGGCGTGAGGAGGCGCTACGCAAGGCATGGCTGGGGCAACTGCGCGCCGCCGATGAGACGATGACGCCGGATGCGCCCGCCCCCTGCCCGCCGGTTGAGGCCCGCCCCA
>JAKFYP010000196.1 GCA_021730835.1 Alphaproteobacteria bacterium | reverse complement strand
TACCGGACAGGCTGCGACGGCGACGGGAGCCGCCCATACCCAGCCATCCGGAGCAAGTGGCGAGCCGGAAACCCAGTTAATGAGTGCGCCAGCCGGTCAGGGCGCAGCTACAGACACCGCCGTCTATACGATTTTCGATAAAAACAAGGCGGACGCCAAGCGCAAGCAGGCGGAAGAGTTCTCAACGCGGCCTGAAGTCGCGCCGATCATTCATAATCTTCATCAGCTTGAATCGGGCGAGGGCACTTCGATAGACAACTCGAAACTACAAGAAAACAGACAAAGTCTGGAGCGCAACCGCAATGCGATCAAGGATGCTATTCTTCAGCTTAATAAAGAATCTTCCTTCACCCCCGCCATCGCGCCGTTGCATCAGGATGCACGCGCCGGGGAGATTACCCCTGCTATCGCGGAAGCCTCAGGCTTCGCTCCGGAGAAATCTTTGCTTTCGGCGGAAGCTGCCATGCCGCAAGCCACTAACAACGACTTCCCTCCTGCCGAGGTAAAAGCGCAACTGGCTGCACTGGGATTCAAGCCGGGTGCAAATGCGCTCAATGTTGCGGGAGGCGGGCATTTCGACGACGACACCCGCGCCACCTCGCCGCGGATTCAACTGGCCGCTCTTCCC
Source organism: Alphaproteobacteria bacterium (assembly GCA_021730835.1). Lineage (GTDB taxonomy): Bacteria > Pseudomonadota > Alphaproteobacteria > Rickettsiales > UBA998 > JAKFYP01. The sequence goes on along the minus strand of JAKFYP010000196.1, from coordinate 5,455 downwards.
ACGGCTGGGCACACCGTCGGCATATAACGCGTTCCCTCCTCCAAAATCCCTTGCCCCTGCGCGGCATTTGCGTGTATCCATCGGGCATGGAATCATACGATACCCTCTCCCAACTCGGCGCGAAAACGCCCCTGCCCGCCACGCCGGATGAGGCCGCGCTTGAGCGCGTCGAAAACCCGCATCCCAATGTGGATTATTCGATCCGCTTCACCTGCCCGGAATTCACCTCACTCTGCCCGGTCACCGGCCAGCCGGATTTCGCGCATCTGGTGATTGACTATGTGCCACGCCGCTGGATCGTCGAGAGCAAATCGCTGAAACTGCTGCTGGGATCGTATCGCAACCACCCGGCTTTCCACGAAGCCTGTACGGTGGAAATCGCCAAACGCGTCACCGAGGCCATCGAGCCGCTCTGGCTGCGCATCGGCGGCTACTGGTATCCGCGTGGCGGCATGCCGATAGATATTTTTTTCCAGACCGACGACCCGCCGCAAAAAGTCTGGATACCGGCGCAGGAAGTACTGCCCTACCGGGGGCGGGGGTAACTCGCTACAACACCAGCACCAGTTTGATATTTCCGCGCCGGTATTTTGCCTTGTCGGCGTTACTCATCACAACTTCGGTAAACCCGACGGAACGATACAGCGCAATCGCCGCCTCCAGCCGCGTATTGGAATAAATCACCACACGCCCTGCTCCCCGCCGCCACGCATCGGCAATCGCATGCTGCGTCAGTGCCCGGCCAATGCCCAGACCGGAATATGGCTCGAAAACGCCCATTTTCGACAGCTCGTAGGCAAGTTCTTCCTCTTCTGGCATCCGCACCAGTGAGCAGGTTCCTGCCACCTCGCCATCCAGCTCGGCCATATAGATCGCGCCGCCCGGCAACAGGATTTTCTCTTCGGGCGCGGCAAACAGCGCTGCATCGTAAGGCTCTACGGCAAACCATTTCTCCAGCCACCAGCGATTGAGCGCCTCAAATGCCGCCCGATCCTGCGGTCTGTAGTCGCGGATTAATATGGAACGTTTCTTGCGTGTTGGTGATGTAGAGGGATCGTTCATAACAATGGGCAAAAAAATGCGGTTTGCTCACAAAATGTTGTTGTCTTTAGAAAACGACGACTATATATTGTGGTTGTGTTCGGTTACGGATTTACCGCAGTGCTTGGCGATGCAATATATATGAACAGGTCTTCTGATTTCAAGTATCCTGATTCATGGGGTTTTAACGTTCGTCAGTGCCTTTCCTGGCTTGACGGGCTGGCGTTGCGGCTGGTCACCGGTGTTGCGCCAGCGACGCCTGCCGCTTCTCCCGTTGTGCAAGACGGGGAAAATCCCGATATGCGGCATACGATGTTCGCCTACGCGACTGCTACGCTGGCTGTGCGCCTGATGCGCGCCGACGGTGAGATCAATACCCGCGAGCATCGCGCCTATCTGGCACTGTTTGGAGTTGAGGGCGTCGGCAAGCGGATGATGCGCGCATTGCTCACCGCCGCGACGAAAGATACCGCGCCATCGGCGCAGTATGCCCGCCAGCTTGCGGCGTTGCATGCCGAAGATACGTCGGCCCGCCATATGCTGCTTTACCGGTTCGCCCGGGTAGCGTTGGCCGATGGGCCACTTGGCGTCGAGGAATTCGATTTCCTGTGCGAAGTCGGCCATGCGTTCGGCATGCCGCGTGCACAAGTCGCCCGCATCGCCGATGAGGCCGAAGGCTCGGCGGCAGGGGATCCCTACCGCGTGCTGCGGGTGGAGAAAGGTGCGACCCCCGAGGAGTTGCAGCGCGCCTACCATCGCCGGATGCGTTATTGCCATCCGGATCGCTGGGGGAAGAAAGAGGAATATCAGGAGATGTACCGACTGGCGCATCTCAAGGCTGTTGCCATCAATGATGCCTATCAGGCGTTACTGAAGGCCGGACGCCTGCATTAGGTCCATAAGGCGGCCTGTCCGGAGTCCGGATAGCCGCCTTACCGGTTGCTTGCCGAGCAACTTGGGTTCGGGATGGTTTCCGAAGGGAAATCCTCCCGAACCTCTTTTTTTAAGTCATCACCCTAGCATGAATTTGCGCAACTCTCCAGCAACAGCGTCGGACGCTAGGAAAGCTGCGCTTATTGCCTGCACCTGTGTTGCGTTTGTCACGCGTGTGTTTTTATGCCACACCCTATCGTCTTTGTGGACTTTGCCCTCGCTTCCCATTATTTCTTCCTCTGAATGCCTCCTGCTTTTCCACCAGATCATCACATGAACACGCACGCCGCCGCTTCCGATATGCCGCTTAAGCATCCCGCTCCAGCACAAACGCAGGCGATGAACTGGCGGCATATGCTGCTGGCCATGCTGGTCGCCGCCTCATGGGGCGCGAATTTCGCCTCGGCCAAAATCGCCATGCAGGAGCTGCCGCCCTTCCTGCTGCTCTGGCTGCGTTTTACAATCGTCGCGGTGGTCGTCCTGCCCTTCTGTCCGCGCCCGGCGATTTCGTGGCGGGCGCTGACCATGCTTTCCCTCCTGCTCGGCACGCTGCACTTCGCTTTTATGTTCCTCTCCATCGGGCTGGGCCTGTCAGCTTCCGGCGCGGTGATTGCCAGCCAGCTCGGTGTCCCGTTTTCCTGCCTGCTTGGCAGCATCATGTTCAACGATAAACTTGGGCGCTGGCGCTCGTTTGGGATGCTGGTCTCCTTCTCGGGGGTCGTGATTATCGCCGGGGAGCCGGAGATCAGCCGCCATTTCATTCCCTTTCTGGTCGCCTGCACCGGCGCGCTGGCATGGGCGAGCGCCAACATGGCCATGAAACGCATGGGGAGTGTGCCGATCTTGCCGCTGCTGGCGTGGATTTCACTCCTATGCGTGCCGCAACTCGGGCTGATGACGTTGATCTTCGAGCAGGGCCAGCTACAGGCCATCCGCGATGCCAGCCTGCTGACCTGGGGTGCGGTGCTGTATACGACTTTCATCTCGCTGATTCTCGCGTATGGCATCTGGTATCGCCTGCTGCAACGTTTCCCGATGTCGCAGGTAGCTCCCTATTCGCTGCTTGTGCCGGTATTCGGGCTGAGCGCTTGCCATTTTATTCTCGGGGAGCCGCTGTCTGCGCAATTTCTCACCGGCGGCGTCCTGACTATCGTAGGTGTCGGGGTGATCGTCCTGCGCCGCCCGCGCCTTGGCCTGCTGGCGAAAACATGAAAATCGCTGCTGCCCCTTCGCCGAATTTCAACGACCGTCCCGGCGGTGAAATCTCCATGCTTGTACTGCATTATACCGGCATGAAAACCGCCGGGGAGGCGTTGCAACGACTGACCGACCCCAAAGCGCAAGTTTCCGCCCATTACCTGATTGACGAGCAGGGCAATATTTTCGCGCTGGTCGATGAGGAAAAACGGGCCTGGCATGCGGGAGTAAGCCGCTGGCGCGGGCGTGACGGCATCAATGACATTTCCATCGGCATTGAGATTGCCAATCCCGGCCATGAATGGGGATATGTTCCTTTTCCGGGTACGCAGATGGAAGCGGTCTGCGATTTAAGCCGCCGGATTATCGCCCGCCACGGCATTGCGGCGCGTAATATCGTCGGGCATGCCGATATCGCTCCGGCCCGCAAGGAAGACCCCGGCGAACTGTTCGACTGGAAATGGCTGGCGGTGCAAGGGGTCGGGCTATGGCCGGATCGTCTGCACGAGAAAGATGAAACGCCGGATATAGCCGATTTACTTTATGACTGCACATCAATCAAATCGGCTATCGCCCGCGCCGCCTATGCGGCGCATAGTTTGTGTGTAAGCACAAACTCAATCAGCTATATAAGCGAGGTGCAGCGCCGCCTCGCCGATTACGGTTATGACTGCCCGCTTAGCGGACAGGAAGATATGCACACGCAAAAAGTCATCCTCGCCTTCCAGCGGCATTTTCGTCCTGCTCATTTGAGCGGCTCATGGGATATTCAATGTGAGAACATTCTTGCCGCGCTGCTTGAAATGACATAAAGACAAACATGTCAGGTGGCTGGACAGCCGCCCCCCTACCTGTTGGAACGCTCAAACGCCGCTGGGGCTTACGCCGCATGGGCGGCGGGCTTGCAGTCGCAAGCCTGTCTATGCGTATCAGAACTCAAACGTTCCAACAGGCAGGGGGGAGGAAAGTCCGGGCTCCACGGAACAGGATGCCGGGTAACGCCCGGCTGCCCCCCTACTTTTTGGCTTTATTGGCTAAGTCGCCGCACAGAAATTGATAAGGCCAAAAAGTAGGGAGGCAAGGGAAAGTGCCACAGAAAACAAACCGCCCCCCTACTTTTTGGCTTTACCGGCTAAGTCGCCGCACAGAAATTGACAAAGCCAAAAAGCAGGGGGGTAAGGGTGAAAAGGTGCGGTAAGAGCGCACCGCGCCGCCGGTAACGGCGGTGGCAGGGTAAACCCCATCCGGAGCAAGACCAAATAGGGATGGATACGGCTTGTCCGCCATGCGTTCCGCATGGATGCCATCCGGGTAGGTCGCCAGAGGCGTCGGGTAACCGCCGTCCCAGATGAATGGCTGTCCTCGACAGAACCCGGCTTACAGGCCACCTGACATTTCTATCCTCAGATGCCCGACTTACTGCGCGGGCGGCGGCGGGATGTAATCATCCGGCGGCACTGCACCGCTATCCGTGCCCGCGCCATTGTTCTGCTGTTGTTTCATCTGCTGGAATGCCTCAATCTGCGGCGCGAATGTCTGCATCGCCATGAGCATCACCTGAAAAACCGGCTGACCACCGATAGTCGTATTTCCATTACCGTCGGCGGCGATCGGAATGAGCAGCGAGCCATCCGCCTGTTTCGTGCCAAGCGATTCGACCAGCTTCGTCATGTCGGCGACGATCTGGCCCTCAAGCGACACGCTTGCTACTTCCGGCCTGAACAGGGCAACCAGCTTTTGCACGCTCGCCGCGTAATCAAGCAGACTGGCAACCAGCTTATCGCAATTCAGACAGGTCAGATCGAGTTGCCCCTTCGTATGATTAAACGCCATTTCACCTGTGAGCTTCAGGCCGTACAAATCACCGATCAGGTAATCGAAATTGTTTACCTTGGCGTTCAGCGTCCGCCCATGCAGCTTGGTTCCCGGTGTTTCCGAGAACGCGATGTCGCCCTTGAGGATGGTCTTACCATGATTATAAGATGGGATAATGTCGAGCATGTAAGGCATCAGTTGTTCCTGCGTGACGCCCTGCGGCAACAGGGTCAGGAGCATCTTGTCATAGCCGAAACCGGGTCTGGCTTGCGCCTTGAATAGCTGATCCATCAGGACACGCACGGTATCGTCCAGCACCGTTTCGTACTTGTCCTTGTAGACAAATTCGCCATCATAACGCACAAATCCCGATTTTCCACCCTTCGCATCCGTCTGGATGGCGACGCTGAGAGGCAAACGCACATCATAGAGACCATTGGAGTAAGAAAAGCGCGAAATCTCAAACGAT
>JAKFYP010000083.1 GCA_021730835.1 Alphaproteobacteria bacterium | reverse complement strand
TAATAACGACCATACTTTATCCGATATATCATGACGCCGATGTGCTGCAACCATTGGAAAACCTCATTCTTAGGGTGAATAAGGCTGCATTATAACAAATTCACTATCTCATGACGACACTATCTAAATTTAGGTATAGCCGATTTACTTGTGTGCCTGCACATCAATCACATCGGCTATCGCCCGCGACGGCGGGCGCACCGCCTGCCTGCGGCGTAGAGTTTGTGTGTAAGCACAAACTCACTCAGAGACCATTGCATAACTCGTCATTGCGAGTGCAGCGAAGCAATCTGGAAAAGTTATAACGTTGATTTATCTGGATTGCTTCGTCGCTTTCGGCTTCTCGCAATGACGAAAATAGTTGTGTTTTCGAGTGATGCAATGGTCTCACTCAGCCAATTTATCCCTTGGGCATATGTAAATTTTCCCTCTCCCTTCAGGAGGAGGAGAGATCGAGAAAATATCATCTAAAGTAAACCGGCTATAATTTCCTTGCAAAACGGCTGGTTTGCGCTATGAAGCCCTGATTATTCCTTGGGTTGACTTATGCAAGCCATGCCAGAAATTACCGCACGCCGCTCGCTGATCGGCCTCTCCCGCGAGGAAATGGGGGAGGAGATAGCGGCGCTTGGGCTTGAGCCGTTTCGGGCCAAACAGCTCTGGCAATGGGTTTATAACAAGGGCGTCACCGATTTCGACCACATGACGACCATTGCCAAGCCGGTGCGTAAGCTGCTGGAAGAGCGCTTCACGCTGGAGCGTCCGGTAGCGGCCAAAGACCTGCTTTCCGAGGATGGCACGCGCAAATGGCTGCTTTCCTTTGAGGATTGCAACAAGGCGGAGACAGTATTCATTCCCGAGGAAGACCGGGGGACGCTTTGTATTTCCTCACAGGTAGGATGTACGCTGACCTGCACCTTTTGCCATACCGGCACGCAGCGGCTGGTGCGTAACCTGACGGCGGGAGAGATTGTCGGGCAGGTGATGCTGGCCCGTGATGCGCTGGATGAATGGCCTTCGACCGAAGAGGGGCGCAAGCTGACCAATATCGTCCTGATGGGGATGGGTGAGCCGCTCTATAACTATGAAAATGTCGCTAAAGCCATGAGAATCATCATGGATGCGGAAGGGATCGCCATTTCCAAACGCCGGATTACCCTGTCTACCTCGGGTATTGTCCCGGAAATCAGGCGTACCGGCGAAGAGCTTGGCGTCAATCTGGCAATATCCCTGCATGCGGTGACGGATGAGCTGAGAAACGAGATTGTCCCGATCAACCGCAAGTGGCCGCTAAAAGAACTGTTACAATCCTGCCGCGACTATCCGGGCCTGTCGAACGCAAGACGCATTACTTTTGAGTATGTTATGCTTCAGGGAGTCAATGACAGCGATGCCGATGCCCGGGCGCTGGTCAGGCTGATTGAGGGGATTCCTGCTAAAATCAACCTGATACCGTTCAATCCGTGGCCGGGAGCGCCCTACCTGTGTTCTTCCAACAACCGGATACGCCAGTTTTCACAAATCGTCATGGACGCCGGTTACGCTTCGCCGGTCAGAACCCCTCGCGGACGCGACATTTTTGCGGCTTGCGGCCAGTTAAAGTCGGACAGTGAACGTCAACGCCGGATACGCCCATCTTAATCAAATTTAAAACTTTTCCGCCTACTGTAGAAGGTGGTATGCCGGGATATTCCCGGGAGTTTTATTATGCGTGGTTTAGATAGTGTCGCCAAAAGAATTTGACGATACTATCTGGTGATAAACTGTTAAAATTGTAGCTAATTCCGGGTTTGTTCCGTATGGCGTTGCCGATATCAGAACATAGCTGTCCTGTCGTTCTCGCGCAAATGCGGGATTACTACTTTTCCGCGACCAGAGCACTATCGCCTTTTGTTTTGGATGAAACCCTCGAAGATGCGATTGACCGCGTGCTACGGGCGGGGCGTCAGCACTCACGCAGCTTCCATATCAACCGGCATTTTCTCGCGGTGATGGATACCGCAAAGGCGATTGATGCCGATGAGGAGTTGCAGGGGCATTTTTCTCGTTATGCGGCAGGGCATCCCGGTCTTGTGGAGGCCATCAAGGCAGTGGCGGTGCGTACCGGGGCGCATCACGATATTATCTATCATACCGATCCCCACCGTATTTCCGGCGTGCCTGAAATACTGAGCCGCATTGAGCCGTATATCCGCAATGAATACGTGGACGGGCATGTGGTGCTGTTCATCCGGGATGAGGACAAGATCGGTCTGCTGGCCAGCCATATCTGGTTTAGGCAATTGCTGCTGATATTCGACTACCGGATAGGGCAAAAACTTAGCCCCTTCGCCGGGCAGAACGAATTTCTAAGCGCGCTCTACGCCGGGATTCAGGGCAGTGAGGAGCAGATTCCTCCTAAATATATCCTCGCGGAAATCCTGATGATTGCCGGGACGATTCCCTGGGGGAATTCCGGCCATTTCGATGAACTGCTCTCCGGCAGGCTGCGCGAGGCCAATGAGCTGCTCACTGCGGAGGAGCGCCTGAGCGATGCCGAGATGCAAGCGTTTCTGCTTGGCGCGGTCAAGCTTGCCAATGTGGATGTCGGAGCGTTTCGCGGGCCACTGAGTTCTTTTCATGACGGCACATGGCTGCTGGCCAAGGAAAGCTCGGCTCGGTTCGATACGTTTGAGGGGATGCTTGAGGGACTGAACAAGCAATATAACTTCCTGATCCATGTGCTGCTGGAGGGACGTTTGCAAACCGGCTCGGCGACCGTTTTTCACAGCTACCAGACGGAAAACGGGCGCTATCCGCAGGCCGTAGAGGCATGGGAATACGAGGCGAAAACCATTATCCTTCAGGAAGCGGTGCTGTTGCAGGCGATGATCGCCGCAACCGGCCTGCTGGCAGCTTACGGCGATGCCATCGTGCTCGATGAGGCGATGCCCGATCCGGCGCAGCTTCCGGTCAACGATCAGTTCCGCAATACCGCTATCCTGTTGCAGCATGAAGATCAGACCCCGCTACCCCGTGTCGCCGCATGGTTGCTGGAGCAGCATGCTGGCAAAACCAAGCTGCTTTCCGAGACATTGCGTAACGGGGGTATCTCAGCGGCGGCGGCGACGCGTGAACGCTATTTTGAGCTGGCCGGTATCTCCGCCGATGAAAAACAGGCGCTGGCCAATGCGCTGGGCTTGCCCCGGCAATGGTCTCTTGCAGGGCATCTCTAAAAACACTCTGAGACCATTGCATAACTCCTCTCCCTGTAAACGGGGGGAGGAGTTATGCAATGGTCTCATAAAGTAAATCGGCTTATATCCTCAGGCCGCATCCTTTAGCATTTCCGGCAGGTCACCGGTCAGGCCCATCGCATGCAGCATGAAATAGCGCTTGACCGGAGAGAAACGCTCCACCACCCGCATGCCAAGGCGGCGGGCAAGGCGAATTGGAAAAACATTGTTGGAGAAGAGCCGGTTTAGCCCGTCGGTCGCCGCCGCCATACTGAGCACATCAAGCCGCCTGCGCCGCTCATACCGCTCAAGAATCGAAGCATCGCCGGGATCAAAACCCAGTTTGCGCGCTTCCCCCAGCAATTCGGCCAGCACGGCGACATCGCGGTAGCCCAGATTGACGCCCTGCCCGGCAATCGGGTGAATCGCGTGCGCCGCGTCACCGATCAGGGCGATGCGCGGCACGGTGTAGCTATCGGCCAGCAACAGCCCGAGCGGATAGGAAAACCGGGGTGCAGCCAGCGTCACTTTACCTGGCTCGTCACCCAGACGCCATGCCAGTTCCTCGGTAAATGCGCTGTCGCTCAACTTGAGCATATGCGCCGCCATGCTGTGCGATTCCGTCCAGACGATGCCCGAGCGGTTATCGGTCATCGGCAGGGCGGCGAACGGCCCGGCGGGCAGGAAACGCTCCAGCGCCAGCCCGTGATGGGGTTTCTCATGAGAAATCACCGTCACCAGCGCTGTCTGGTCATAGGTGACGCGCCGCACGCCGATGCCCACCATTTCCCGGGTTTTGGAGAAACGCCCGTCCGCCGCCAGCAGCAGCGCGGCGCGGTGGGTTGTTTTGTCCTTCAGTGTGACGGTAACGCTACCACTGTCGGTCTCAATGCCAAGGATTTCCGACTCGAAATGCAACGTCACGCCTTCGGTGGCTTCGGCATGGCGGATCAGAGCGGGTTTGATGGCGGTATTGGGGATAATATAGCCGAAGCAGCGGTCTTTTTCCGGTTTATCCTCGATCCTGCGGCTATCGTAATGCACGATGGCGCGGGAGAAGCCGTCCACAACGCGGATATCGCGGATCGGCTCGGCATGCGGCGCAAGCGTATCCCAGACGCCGACATGGTGATAGACCCGCACGGAGGATTCGGCAATCGCGCTGGCTCGTCCGTCATGTGCTGACGACAACTCGCGCTCACGGGGAGCGATATCGAACACCGACACCCGAAATCCCGCATGCCCAAGCGCCGCCGCCATGACGCTGCCGACCAGCCCCGCCCCGACGATGATGATATCCGTATCATGTTTCATACGTATTTTTTAGCAGGTGCAAAAAGGGATGTCATATATTATCCATCTAAATTCCGGTTTTCTATCGCAACGGCGCGTTGTATGCTGGGCCGGGAAGCACAGAAACAGGAGCAGACCCCTTATGGCGGTAGAAAACATCGGTTGTATCGCTGACGCCTCACCGAAAGCGCAGGAAGCGCTGGAGGAGTTGATTAAGCGCTACAAGGTCATTGATCTGGCGAAAAAGCGCGTGCAGGTTGATGTGATCATCGTGCTTGGCGGCGACGGGTTCATGCTCCAGATGCTGCATCGTTTCATGGATCGTAAAACTCCGATTTACGGGATGAATTGCGGCACGGTCGGCTTTCTGATGAATGATTATACGCTGGAGAACCTGCCCGATAAAATCGCCAGCGCCCGTAGCGCTATTTTACACCCGCTGTCTATGTATGCCCGCTGCCTCAACGGACGGGAGATCGAGGCGCTGGCCATCAATGAAGTCTCGCTGTTCCGTGAAAGCCGTCAGGCCGCCAAGATGCGCGTGACCATCGACCATGTGGTGCGCCTGCACGAGTTGATCAGTGACGGGGTGCTGGTTTCCACCCCAGCGGGCAGTACGGCCTATAATTTCTCCGCAGGCGGGCCGATCATCCCGCTGGGTGGCAATGTGATCGCTCTGACGGCGCTGGCGCCGTTTCGCCCGAGGCGCTGGCGGGGAGCGTTACTGAGCCATAGCAGTTGCATCAATTTCGAGATACTGGAGCCGGAAAAGCGCCCGGTCAGCGCCGTGGCCGATTTCACCGAGATTCGTGAGGTGGTTTCCGTCTCCATCAGTGAGCAGCGCAAAATCTCTCTGACCCTGCTGTTCGATCCCGAACACAACCTTGAGGAGCGCATCACTAAAGAGCAGTTTGTTTATTGATGGGGCTGGCCATACCAATGCCGATATACTCTGTCATGAAAGCTTCATTATCTATCATTACGAAAAAAGGATATAATCGGAAGCATGGACAGGCTTCAGGAAATCTGGGATACAATACGCGGCGTTTTCGATGGCGCGCATACCGGCTTCTGGATTTTCGCGCCTATTAGCCTTGGTGTCGGGCTGTTTGCCTATGCGAGCGGTACACCGCTCCCCCTCGTTGGCGAAGTGACCAGCGTTGCCGGAGCACTGGGCGTCGGTCTGGTGGGCGGGCTGGCCGGGGCAGCAGCCGGAGCGGGTAAAGAGTTGATCTCTGCACTCATCGGAATGGTCGCCCCCGCGAAAGCGCCGGAAACGCCGCCTGCGGTAAACGCTAAAGGTGAGAAACAATCACAGGTTGAGGCTCCCCCCCCTGTCAGAACCACAGAAGTGGTAGCGCCTTCCGTCCCCAATCACCAAACATCCCGGTCCAAAACTGTCTAGCAGTCTGCGGAAAAACTATTTTGACGGGTGATTTTGTCGTTGTTTTTGTCCTCGAATCCTCATGTACCTTCTGAGACCATTGCATAACTCCTCCCCCCGCTCACAGCACCCGCACGCGGGGTGCTGTGTCCATACAAGGCCAGCATCCCATTTCATGGATGCTGTATCTTATTGTTGTC
>JAKFYP010000205.1 GCA_021730835.1 Alphaproteobacteria bacterium | reverse complement strand
GGTGGCATGGCTCCCCCCTTCCCCGCCGCCTGTCCAGTGGTCTGATGTAACCTACAAGGGATTAGAGATGGTGGAATCCGTGGGCCGCTGTCTCGGCACAGGCATCAAGCTTGGCATCGCCGTCACGCTGGATGTTGCCGATTGCACGATTGGCCGGATACCGGGGGTAGGAATCGGTTTCGATATCGCGCTGGCCATGATCAGCGCCGCCATGTGGGGGTCGAAAGGCTGGGCGCATCTTTGGGAAATTATCGACATTACAGAGCAACTAGATGGCTTCGTGCCGACCTGCACGCTCATTGCCATCGCGGCCATGCGGGACAAGTAAAACAGACTGGCGGGCGCATGGGAAGCGCCTGTACGGTTCCCGGGAATCGTGTAATGACCCTTCATTCCTCTACGGCGAAAGGAGGATACGGTCTGGCGTTCCCTGAAACATTCTAAAGAGGTTATCCGGGCAAACCGTAGTTTCTGCACGCATGCGCCCGCTCATGTAAGGAGAACATGATGGGATTGCTGGCGCGGCTTTCTAATATGGAGCCGGAATCGCGTCTTGTAGCCAAGCCCTACCCGCATGGACTTGACCGTCCCCTGTTGCGGCTGGGTAACGGAGCATTTCTGAATCTGGGAGATTTTTTTGAACATTTCATGTGTTTCGGTGGGACGGGAAGCGGCAAGACCACCGGGGTCATGCGTGCGCTGCTGCGCATGTACCTGAAAATGGGTTTCGGCGGGCTGGTCTGCACCGTCAAAAGCGATGATACGGAACGGATCGTGCGGATAGCACAGGAGACCGGAAGGGGCAACGATGTGCGCATCATTCGCCCCGGCGGGCCATTTGCTTTCAATTTCCTCGACTACGAGTTCAACAGGCCGGGTGCTGGGGGAGGATTGATTGAGAATGCCGTCAGCATTTTCATGGAGGCCATCGAAAACCGTGCCGATGGGGGAAAACGATCACAAGGGGATAGTTACTGGAATGAGGGCGTCCGGCGGCTGCTTAGGCACAGCATGGAAACATTGCGCCTTGGCGGGATGCCGGTCTCGATGGAATCCATTAAGGCCATCATTGACGGCATGCCATTTTTCAATCCGGCCAAAGGCAGGCCGGACTATCCCCCGGATTCTCTGCTGGTGGAATGCCTCGGGCGGGCCGAAGTACAAGGCCATGATGTGCGGCATCTGCATGCCTACTGGCATCGGGAGATGGCGAGGCCGGGCAGTGATCGGCAAGTAGCCGGGATTATCTCGACCTTCACCAACATGGCTGACCCATTTTTAAGCGGGCCGGTGGCGGAGTTATTCGCCTGCCGGGGGCCAAGCACATGGGAGCCGGATGTCACGCGCTATGGCTCTATTGTCATTCTTGACCTGCCGGTCAGTGAATACGGCGATGTCGGGAGAAGCTTTCAAATCTGCATGAAAAAAATCTGGATTGACGCCCTGTTGCGGCGTCAGGGCCTGAGCATCGGCGAACGGCCCTGTTTTCTGCTCTGCGATGAATACCAGTTTCTCGCCTCCCCGGCTTCCGATGCCAGACTGATGCAGGCGGGGCGTTCCTCATGGGTCTCGGCCTTCTGCCTGACCCAGAATCTCAACAACCTCTATGCGGCGTTCGAGCCGCAACGCGGCCAGTATCAGGCCCTCTCGATGCTGGGGAATTTCTCCACGCTGATTTTTTGCCGCAATCACGACAAAACCACCAACGAATGGGCCAGCGAGACGATTGCCAAGCGCGTGGTGCGACGCAGAAACGCCGGCACGTCCGGCAGTGACACCTCAAGCTGGGGCGGTAATGCAGGGATCAACTCTGGACACAGCTCCTCGCCGCAAGGCGGCTCGTGGTCGCATGGCTACTCCGGAGGCCAGTCATGGCAGCAGTCGGAGAGCTACAGCACTTCAGCGGGCTGGTCAGAGCAGGAAGCCTGGCCGGTCATGCCTGCGGTCTTTACGCAACTGGCATCCGGGGGGCCACAGAATAAATACATGGTGCAAACTGTGCTGTTTAAGGCGGGCAAACGGTTCCCCCCGCGAGGGCAACCTTTTATGGGCGTGCAATTCCCGCAACGCTAGAGAGGAGACGGTATGCAGATGACAGCTTCGCGGTTTCTTGTCTTGCTTCTTGGGGCGGAGTTTTTTCCGTTCCTGCGCATCAGGCCGGGGCGCGGGGTAGCGCTGATCGTGGCGGCTTCGATCTGTGTGAAGCACTATTTCTACCAGTTCCTTCCTCTTGCGCCCTTTCATATCACGGTGCTGCACTACGCGGCGTTTTTTAGTCTGGCCTATGCCGCGACGGGGCTGTTTTCCGGGATCGGCAGAATCAGATGGCTTTACCTGCCCGCGTGGTACACCGGCAGTCCCCTGCTCAGTCTGTGTGGCCTTGTGAGTGATAAGACCACCTATTTCAGGCTGGAGCCGGTCGCGGTGTGGTTGACGGCATGGTTGCTGATGATGTCCGCGTCACCAGAGGCAGTGACGGCGTTCTACCCGTGGTGGTTTTATGTCGGACTCGCCCCGGTGGATGAATTGGGACGGATCGTCACGGCCTACGGCAAACACCTGCCGCAATGGTTCTCCAACGATGCCCTGATATGGGGCTGGTTGTTGCCATTTATGACGGCCACGGGGTTTTCTCTGCATACCCGGCATTGCGACTGGCCAGCCAGCCCGGAATATCGGGCGAAGCTACGCGCTGCACAGGAAGAGCAGGCGCTGGCACGCGGCGAACTCACGTTTTCCACCGTGGAGGAGGTACAGTAATGGCGGACTCACGGATATTTCAGGAGATGCAAAGCGCCGATGCCCTGCGCCAGCAAATGCGTGAGGGTGTTTTAGAGCGCTTCCGGGAAAGCGGCATCGGGCAAGCTCTCGGCAACGCCTATGATTCCGATCTTGCCAAGGGCGCGGTCGGGGCATTTAGGGATGCTTATAGGAGGGTTTTTGAGCAGGGCTGGCATGGCCATGACGTATTTGACGGGCGCATGCACTTTGATAATCAGGTCGGTCAGTCCTCAGAACAAGGCATCGAGGGCATGAGCCAGCGCTATGACATGCGGGCCGGGTTTTATGGCTGGGACAGCAACCGGGACAATGGGATTGAGGCCGGAGAACAGGCACAGGAACTCCAGCGCGGCATGGAAATGGAACGGTAGGAGGGCGCGTGCATGAAAAACATGGCGTTGTTTACCAAGGCACAGGAAGCGCAATTACTCAAAAACGGTGCGGACACACGCGAAGAGAAAGACTATCCGCCTGTCGTCAAACTGTTCACGCCTGATGCTCAGGCAACATGGCTGTTATCGGAGATTGACCCTGAGGAGCCTGACAGGGCTTTTGGCCTGTGTGATCTGGGGCATGGATTCCCTGAGCTTGGCTATGTGTCACTCACGGAATTACGCGCTTTGCGGGGGCATATCGGGCTGCCGGTCGAGCGGGATGTACGCTTTGAAGGCACGTATCCCCTGACAGTGTATGCCGAGGCGGCGCGTAGACATCAGGGCATTACCGAGAATCGAAGCGCCCTGATGCAGGCGGCGGGGGGACGTACCCCGGAAGACATGATGCAGGCACAAGAGACGGAAGCGTATAGTGTTGAGCGGTAGGAGGGCAGGACTATGGCAGGCTCACGACTGGAAGCACAGCGGAGGGACATTCTCCATTTGGTAGAAGAAGGGTATTCCCAAACGGAAATTATCAAGCATTTTAAGGAGCGAGGTATTACCATACCTCGCTCTACGCTCTCAGATTTCCTCAGGCAACAGGGTGAGGCGGATATAGCAACCGCCACCTTACCCATGAACGGACATACCTTGCCTGCTGCATCACAGGATACGGGGCAGGCAGTGGCATTGGAAGCCATGATGCGCTTTCAGCGTTCTATAGCGGATGTGCACATTGATAAAATGGTGGAAGTCATCGAAGCGCTACAGACATTGAAAACTGAGGGCGATGAACGGCATACGGCTTTGCTCGCCGCGACAGGCAATCTCAGGATGACGCCCCCTCCTTCGGGAGAAGTCAAACAGGCCCTCGATGCCGCCATCCTGCGCCTTGACCGGCTGGCAGCACGGACAGCGGGGGCTGGCCTGCGCTGGGTATGGTTCAAGGCGTCTCTGCTGATGGGAATTACCTGCGCTATCGGCTTCCCGCTGGTATGGGAAATGACAGGTTTACGTCTGTGGCTCTGGCCACTGGTCAAGGAGCTTATTCCTCTGGTGAGATAGGCAACCGATATTCCTCTGGAGCCGATACTTTCTATGCAGCGACGTAGCGACCGCCGTCAAGGGTGCGTAGCACCTCGCGTAGCGAGGCTTGCCCTTGACGGCATAGGGAGCGGAGTTGCTAGCCTTTTATTCGGCTCCGGGAGGATGGGCTTGTACCAACCTCTGCCGATGGTGTTCCCAACGTGAAAACCTGCGTAAGAGCCTCCCGTTCGTTTGATATAACGATTATACTAATATTTATCGTTCTATCAATTGATAGATAAACAGGTATCTTGGCTGCTTGCCGCCAGCATGCGAGGGCAGGCAAAATGCTATACAGCGAGAAGTCAAGGCGCTATACTTGCTAAGACATTCAGGAGGAGACAGAAGGTTAGATCGCAAAACGTAAATGCGCTATATGGTTCCTGAAGATCGTTATTTTTTGTTCCATTACTGCGGGAACCCCATATTTAGTTTTTTCTTGAGTAGCGCTCATAATTGCCCCCGTTCGATAATTTTTCCAGCCTTAGAGTCATAAGAAAAATCGACTATCGACCCGTCTTTGATTTTCTCCACGGCTTCATCAATGACGAACAGCGGTGCAAGGAACCACTCGCGGGGCATGATGGGGTTGCCAAAACGGTCTTTGATTTCGATGTTCAGCTTCGCTGACTCAAAAAACCTATGAATCAGATTTTCAAGTTTGACGCGGTTGATGTTTGAAAGCTCATAGGTGGCTATTATCTCAACATCAGCCATCAGAAATGTCGGGTCAATTCTGGCATTGGCGATGCGTCTTTCAATATCGCCGCCGGTGACACCGATTTTATGGATGACGCTGCGGTTTTCCTTGATAAGCGGGTGATCTGACTTGCTCCGCAGCACATAAATCGTGCCGCTCTCAATATCACCTTCTTCATGCACATTCGAGAAAAGTGGTCCCGCCGACGGGTCAGTGACGCGCCGCCCCGCATCATCTTTATATAACGCTCGCTGGAGAGAGCGGCGTAGCAGATTGCTTTCAGTGCCATTGTCATAAATAACGCGCAGGCGGGCATCCGTTTCACCATTTGGAGCTTTAATTTCTTCTCCTATCTCCGCGACATACGCTTTCTGGCCGCCAAGGATGAAGAATTCTTCCTGCTTAATCTGAGCATTCTTTTTGAATGCACGAGTCTTGCGAACGCCCGATGCCAAATCTTCCTGCACGCTGAGGAACAGAGGTTTGAAATTCTCAAAATCAAGGCATGGCGTGCGCTGGGCGATTTCCTCTGCCGCCCGGATTTCTGCGCGGGTTTTCACATGCGTCAGTTTGGTGATGTCGTGTTCCTCCGGCACTTCTACCCCCAGCTCGGCCAGCAGCGCGTCGTCATCTATATCGTCCGGCACGGTATCAATGCCGCCGGAATGCCCATCAAGCAGGCTATGTTTGTCCATCCCTGCCAACACTGCCTTGCATTCGGCTGATGTGCGGATACGATCCAGCCGCACGGCATAGAGGCGTTCAAAAATATCCTTATCTTCACCATGCGCCGGTGGTTTTCCGCTAAGCTCAAAAAACCGTTCGATTTCCTCAAAGCCAGCAATGATGCGTTCTTCGCGGGCGGTGCGCCCTCCCACTTTCTTGGTTTCCACCTCAACGCCAAGCTCGGCGAGTAGAGCATCATCATCTTCCGTAAATTGAGCTTTTTTAGCCATTCGCTGCCTCCGCTTTCATTCGGGCTAGGAAGGCAACGCCTTCAGCCATTTTCTTTTCCCACGGGTCTTGCGCGGTGAGCGATGGAAGCCTGCCACGCTCTTTTTTGAATTGCAGGGCGCGTTTGGCGAGATCCCGGGCTTCCTCAATCGTAAGGTTTACCTTTTTCCCGGCAATAACCGCCGCAACCTGTTTCAGGCTTTCCT
>JAKFYP010000006.1 GCA_021730835.1 Alphaproteobacteria bacterium | reverse complement strand
GTTTTTGCAGTACACAACGATCTGCTGTCCTTTGGATCTGGTTTTTTTCTGCACCTGCTCGACAAAACGATCATTGTCCTTAAGGGGAATATTAATTGCGCCCGGAATATGTTGCTTGCGGTAATACTCCTCAGGCAATACGTCAATCAGCAACAGGTTTTCATGCTGGCTTTGCAATTTACGGAGTTGATCCTTCGTAATGGTACGCATAAGAGTCTCCTTGATATTGGATAAAGCAGTGAAGGGAAGGCCGACGCCGGACCTCCGTGGGATAGCAGGGGGATGGGAACGGAGGCCCGAAGCGCCGGTGAAAACCAACCTGATTGACTGCCTGCAAATTCTCCAGTGGGAGAAGGCACTCATAACATAAAGAAAGCATAAAGACGTTGCTAAAATCCGAGCAGGCGCACCTGTTTCACCACCGGCAAAGCCTTGAGTTTTTCGAGCGTTTTTTTATCCGGCACGTCATCCACTTCGACCAGCGCCACGGCGTCGCTATGCTCCCGATTGCGGCCCAGATGGAAATTGGCGATGTTGATCTTCGCATCTCCCAGAATTTGCCCGACCCCGCCGATTAATCCCGGCTTGTCCTCGTTGTGAATATAGAGCATATGCGCCCCCAGTGTCGCCTCCAGCAGCACACCATGCAACTCGACGACGCGGGGCGTCCCGCCAAACAGCGTTCCGGCGATGCTGCGCGAGCGCTTTTCGGTCTTCACCGTTACGCGGATCAGGCTCTGGTAATCACCGCTCTCCTGTCGGCTGGTTACGCGCACGTCAATATCGCGCTCCTTGGCGACCGCCGGGGCGTTGACCATATTGACGTTATCCACCACCGGCCTGAGCAACCCCATCAGGGCTACCGCCGTCAGCGGTTTGGTGTTCATCTCACACACCGCTCCCTCATATTCGATGGTCACGGCCTTCAGCCCCGATTCGGTGAGTTGCCCGGCGAAGCTGCCAAGCTGTTCGGCCAGCAGCAGGTATGGCCCCAGTTTCGTGGCTTCCTCGGCGGTAACGGAGGGCATATTGATCGCGTTGGTGACGGTTCCTTTATTGAGGAAATCCGACATTTGCTCCGCCACCTGAATGGCGACGTTCTCCTGCGCCTCGGTGGTCGAAGCGCCCAGATGCGGCGTGCACACCACCTGTTCCAGCCCGAACAGAATATTGTCTTTCGCCGGTTCCTCCTCGAACACGTCGAGCGCCACGCCTGCCACCTGCCCGCTCTCAATAGCCTCTTTCAGGTCGGCCTCGTGAATCAACCCGCCGCGAGCGCAATTGACGATGCGCACCCCGCGCCTGCACTTCGCCAGCGCGTCTTTATCGAGGATGTTGCGCGTCGCATCATTGAGCGGCGTATGCAGCGTAATAAAGTCGGCGCGTTTTAATAAATCATCCAGTTCCACCTTCTCGACATTCATATCCCGCGCCCGCTCCGGCGAGAGGAATGGATCGTAGGCAATCACTTTCATCTTCAGCCCTTGCGCCCGATCAGCGACGATCGAGCCGATATTGCCGCAGCCGATCAGCCCCAGCGTCTTGGCGTACAACTCCACGCCCATGAAGCGGTTTTTTTCCCACTTGCCCGCATGGGTCGAGGCGTTGGCCTGCGGGACTTGCCGCGCCATGGACATCAGCAGCGAAATCGTATGCTCGGCGGTTGTCACTGAGTTGCCGAATGGCGTGTTCATGACCACGACGCCCCGCGCCGTCGCCGCCGGGATATCAACGTTATCCACCCCGATACCGGCCCGTCCGACCACTCTGAGATTGGGCGCGGCGTTGAGAATTTCCGCCGTCACCCGGGTTGCCGAGCGGATAGCCAGCCCGTCATAGCCGCCGATGATTGCGGCGAGTTCCTGCGGGCTGAGGCCGGGTTTTACATCGACGGTGATGTTGTTTTTCTCAAAGACTTCGACAGCCTGCGGGCCAAGCTTATCGGAAATGAGGACTTTGGGCATGTTTCATTGCTCACTGATTTGTTGCCGGCTCATCGTTACACGTTGCGCATCGCATATTCCATGTAAAAATGATGCTACTCCCACAAAGGTTGAATCATGAAACTTCTCTTTCGCCATAGTCTAAGGAATGAAAGATTCAGGCCGCCGCCTTTTCCTTTTTCACTTCGCCGTAAGCCCAGTCGAGCCAGGGAAACAGCGCCTCAAGATCAGAAGTTTCCACCGTCGCCCCGCCCCACAGGCGCAATCCCGGCGGTGCGTCGCGGTAGGCCCCGATGTCACAGGCGACGCCCTCTTTCTCCAGCAGTGATACCAGCGACTTCACGCTGGCGGCCTGCGCATCCGGGCTTTGGGCCTCAAACCAGCTATCGGTGATTTTCAGGCAAATCGAGGTTGAGGAGCGTATCTCCGGCGTGGCGGCAAGGAAATCCACCCACGGCGTCTTTGCCACCCATGCTTCCACCGCCGCGAGGTTGCGCGCCGAGCGAGCGACCAACTCTTTCAGCCCGCCGATGGAAGCGCTCCAGTTCAGCGCATCCAGCATATCTTCCGCACAGAGCATGGAGGGGGTGTTAATGGTCTCACCCCTGAAAATCCCGTCAATCAGCTTGCCGCCCTTGGTCAGGCGGAAAATTTTTGGCAGCGGCCATGCGGGCTTATAGCTCTCCAGACGCTCCACGGCGCGGGGCGATAAGGCCAGCATTCCGTGCGCGCCTTCACCGCCCAGCGCTTTTTGCCATGACCACGTCACCACGTCGAGCCTGTCCCACGGCAGCGCCATCGCAAAAACGGCGGAAGTCGCGTCGCACAGGGCCAGCCCCGACCGATCCGCCGCAATCCATCCGCCATCGGGCACACGCACGCCCGAAGTCGTGCCATTCCATGTAAACACCACGTCCCGCGACCAGTCGGCTTGCTTTAAATCCGGCAGATCACCATATCCGGCACGGTAAATACGCAGGTCTTTGAGCTTCAGTTGTTTCTCTGCATCGCTCGCCCAGCCTTCGCCGAAACTCTCCCATGCGAAAATATCCACGCCGCGCTCACCCAGCAGCGACCACATCGCCGCCTCAAACGCCCCGGTATCCGAACCCGGCAATATCCCGAGCTTCCAGCCTGTGGGCATACCGAGCAGGGCGGCGCTCCGGTCAATCACCTCCTGCAATTTCTGCTTGCCCGTCTTGGAACGGTGCGAACGGCCAATGGCGGCATCCCTGAGCGTATCGGGCGACCAGCCGGGGCGTTTGGCGCAGGGGCCGGAGGAAAAATGCGGATTGTTGGGTTTTCTCTGTGGTTTGGTCATGGCATATCATCCGCAATTAAAGGATCGTCCCAGTAGAAAGCGGAAACATTAGACGTGAGCACCGCGATATGCAAAGGGATTTTGTATCTCCCCGCCGGAAGCAAGCCGCCGTCAATCCAAACGGACGTTTCAAATACCAATTCTCAGGCAATCTTTAAAAACATCGCTTGCCAAACGCGAGAAAATCGGTATGTTGGCATCCCTTTTAACGATACGGGATATGTAATTATGGCGTTTTATGAAGCGGTTTTCGTCACCCGCCCGGATTTGAGCCGTCAGGATGTGGCCAAACTGGTCGAGGAATTCACGAATATAGTGAAAAAAGAAGGCGGCAAGGTCGTCAAGGACGAGTATTGGGGCTTGCGTAGCCTCGCTTATAAAATTAATAAAAACAGCAAGGGCCATTATGCCATGCTGTGCCTCGACGCTCCGGCCCCCGCCGAAGCCGAGCTTCAGCGTATCCTGCGCCTGCATGAAGATGTGGTGCGCCATCTCGTGGTGCGGGTGGATGCCATCAGCAGCAAGCCCTCGCCGATGCTGCGTTCTCCCGATGAGGGCGAGCGCGAAGACGCCGCCTAAACCCAGATTTTACCGGAGATACCGATGTCACGTCATACTTCTTCTGCCCCTGCTTCCACCTCCCCGCAACAGGCTGCGATGGGCCGTAAAGTGTTCTTTCGCCGCCGCAAATCCTGCCCGCTGACCGGCCCGCGTGCACCGGAAATTGACTATAAGGATGTCAGGCTGCTGTCGCGTTTCATGTCCGAGCGCGGAAAAATCCTGCCGAGCCGTATTACCTCGGTGTCGGCCAAGAAGCAACGCCAGCTTTCCCGCGCCATCAAGCGGGCCCGTAATCTGGCCCTGATTCCCTACGTCAATCAGTAAGGCTTGTTTCCCGCCTGTACGGCAATCGGTTGCGCGCCTTTCAAAAACCGGGGTTGCAGCTCCGGCGGCAGCGAGGTAGCTTCCTGTCATGAGCCGTGTCTTTTTCCCCTCCATTCAGGCCGGATTATTATCCGCCGGGCTTTATTATCTGGCGCTGCCCGGTGTGATCGGCGGTACGCTGATCTGGCTGGTTGCCCTGCTTCCCCTGTTTTATAGTGGGTTCTTACACGGGTCGGTAAGACAACGCCATACCACCATCCTGTGTTTCCTGCTGCTGTTGCCCTCCACGCTTTTCTCCCACGGGCTGTTCTCCGTGGCGTTACTGATGCTGATCCCATCCGCCCTGATGGGAACAAAATTGCTGGCAACCGGGTCAGGGCGCATGATTGTTACGGTATTTACCACCCTGAACCTCTATTTCTGCCTCCTGTTGACGGGCATGGCCCTGCTGCTCGCCAGCGGTGGCAATTCTCTTGAAAACGTGCTTGTGAAGATGATCGGCGAAGAAGGTTTTGGTGACAGCACAATTGAGTTGAGTATCGTTGATACGTTGCATCAGGCCCCGTATCTTTTCTGTGCTACCGCAATTTGCGTCTGGTCACTGTTCCTTTATGGAACAGCCTGTCTGGCCAATTTCATCTGCCGCTCCTACCGCTCCAGCCTGCGCCCGTCACTGCAAATCGAGTCGGCTACGCCATCCCGCCTGTTGTTGAGCGCTCTAATCCTCAGCGGACTCGCGAGCATGGTTTCCGGCGGCGCGCTGGCTCTGTGCGCGAAAACCACGTTTCTCTGCATGTTGTTTTCCTACCTGCTTTTCGGGCTTGGGCTGATTCACCGGAAAACGTTGCACCTGAATAACCGCCCGCTGATCCTGACAGTGTTCTACATATTTCTGATTGGCTCTCCTGTTCTCTCCGGGATAGTCGCCGGGTTTGGCATCTACCGCCATTTATCGGAACTGATGAATCCGAAGATGTAGCCATTTATTAGTCATTCCACGTAACAATTTCCCAAAACAATTGGAATGACTGGCTTGCAACCGCAAGCCCGCCGCTTATGCGGCGTAACTAACTTTAGGGCACATCTATTAACCCACCCGTAACCGTATGATGATATGGGTTTGGTATTGGAGGGTATTAAGTAAATAATGATGCAATATCTATCGCTGTGTGGTAGGGTTGATGCGGCTCAACTCACCCACGGAGGAAGTCATGGATTGCCCGAAATGTTCATCGAAAACCAAGGTAAAGTGCGGATTTGTGAAAGATGTGCAGCGCTATAAGTGCAAGGATTGCGGCTGTCAGTATACGCGTCAAACCCACCGTGGCAGGCCGCTTGAGCAGAAACTACTCGCCGTCACGCTTTATGTGAATGGCCTCTCACTCAACACTATCGGCAGATTACTTGGGGTTTCGACACCCGGCATCCTCGACTGGGTGCGCCGCTTCGCCCGTGAACACTATGAAAAACCGCAGCCACAGGGGCATGGCGTCGTACTCGAGATGGATGAGATGTGGCATTACTTGCAAAAAAAACGCAAAAACTCCGGCTCTGGAAAGTGCTGGATTCTGTTACCGGACAGTTGCTTGAATGGGAATGTGGTGATTGAGGTGCGCGCATGCTGAAGCGGCTTTACGCACGAATCGCGCATTGGGACGTAGAGTTTTTCTGCGCCGATGATCCGGCCGCCTACGCGAAGAGTCTGCCGCAGGACAAACGTGTTATAGCCGATTTACTTGTGTGACTGCACATCAATCAAATCGGCTATCGCCCGCAACTGCGGGCGCGCCGCCTGTGCGGCGCACTACCTTTATGCGTAAGCATAAAGGTAGTTAGCTATACCAGCAAAGCACTGACCATCGGCATCGAGCAGAATAATGGTCGTCAACGCCACTGGTTCTGCCGCTTTCGGCGAAAAACTATCGCCGTCTCACGCTCAAGGGAAATGGTCGATCTCACCCTCTTCCTCTTCGCCGCTTACCACGTCAACGG
>JAKFYP010000131.1 GCA_021730835.1 Alphaproteobacteria bacterium | reverse complement strand
CAGCTCCTTGATGCGCACCGCTCCCTCAAGCAGGGAATAGGCCGTGTGGACGCGTAAATGGACAAAGCTGGGCATACTTGTCGTTATAGAACGTCTGGCATCTGGAACAAGTTGCTTTGTAGTCTGTTCGCATAATTGTATAAAACCGTTTACATCATACCAGACGGCTGTTAGAAGGCGGATTCAGAAAAATAACAGGAAATCCCCATGAAATTGCTATCGGGCAACAGCAATCTTCCTCTGGCACAGGAGATGGCCGGATACCTCGGGACGACGCTGGCGAATGCCAATATCAAGCGCTTCTCGGATATGGAGATTTTTGTTGAAATTCTTGATAACGTCCGGGGGCAGGATGTGTTTTTCATCCAGTCCACCTCCTACCCCGCCAACGATAATATCATGGAAATGCTCATTGCCATTGACGCCTTAAAGCGTGCCTCGGCCAAGCGCATCACCTGCGTATTCCCTTATTTCGGCTATGCGCGGCAGGATCGCAAGCCCGGCCCTCGCACCCCGATTTCCGCCAAGCTGGTCGCCAATATCATCACCAAGGCCGGGGCCGACCGTGTGCTGGCGCTTGATTTGCATGCCGGGCAGATACAGGGGTTTTTCGATATTCCGCTTGATCACGTCTATGCTTCCCCGGCCATTGCCGAGGATATTCTTGAGCACTATCCCAACAAAAATCTCGTGATCGTATCCCCGGATGTTGGCGGCGTGGTGCGGGCGCGGGCGCTGGCCAAGCGCATTGACGCCGATCTCGCCATCGTTGATAAACGCCGCGAGCGCGCCGGAATTTCCGAGGTACTCAATATCATCGGTGAGGTGGAAGGCCGCGACTGTATCCTGTTCGACGATATCATTGACTCCGCCGGAACCATGTGCAACGCGGCGGCGGCGCTGGCCAAAGGAGGCGCGGCGAGCGTGTCGGCCTATGCGACGCACGGGGTTCTATCCGGCCCGGCGCTGGATCGCATCCGTAACTCCGCACTGAAGGAGCTGGTGGTCACCAATAGCATCCGGATGTCAGAGGATGCTAAAAAAGTTGAGAAAATACGGGTCATTAGCATTGCCCCGCTGCTGGCCGAAGCATTGAAGCGGGTGGCCGAGGAAACATCCGTCTCCAGCCTGTTTGACGAACCGCTTGCGGTAAAACACTAAATAGCTTATATAGCGTTCTTTTTAAGGAGTCAGTACATGAAAACCGCCATCGCATTCACTGGAGAGTCTCGGGAAAACCTTGGCAAAGGGGCTGCGCGCACGCTGCGCCGCGAAGGCAGGATTCCCGCCATCCTCTATGGCAGGGGAAGCGAGCCGCTTAACATCACCTTGCCGGAGAAGGAAATCCAGATCGCCTATCGCAAGGGCGGGTTCTTCAGCAAGATCGTCAGCATTGATACCGGAAAGGGGCCGCAATATGCCCTGCCGAAAGATATTCAGTTGCATCCGGTGACGGATCGCATTGAGCATGCCGACTTTCTGCGTGTTGATGAAGATTCGGAAATCACGGTAAAAGTCCGGGTGCGTTTCCGCAATCAGGATCGCTGCATCGGCATCAAGCGCGGTGGGGTGCTCAACGTGGTGCGTCATGATATTGGTCTGGTCTGCAAGCCTGCGGCCATTCCCGAGAGCATCGAGATTGACCTGCTCAATGCCAATATCGGCGACAGCATCCATATTTCGCATATCAGCCTGCCTGAAGGCGTGCGCCCGGAAATCCGGGATCGTGACTTCACCATTGCAACCATCGCGGGCCGTAGCAAGCAATCCGACGATGTAGCGGAAGGCGCGACGGCTGCGGTGGCGGAAGGCGAAGTCAAGGCGGCGGAGTAAGCGGATTTCCTGTGCCGCTGCCGTAACCGGGGCGGCATGAACCTTTTGCCACGATATACCCATGTACCTGATCGTCGGACTCGGCAACCCGGGCGAGCGTTATGCCCGCAACCGTCACAATGCCGGGTTCCACCTGATTGACGCCCTCGCCCGCGAGCATGGTTTTGCCGATTTCGCGGAGCGTCATGGCGGGCTGATGAGTCGCGGCAGGCTGGCCGGGCAGGATATTATCCTGTTTAAGCCTATGCACTTCATGAACCGCTCGGGCATTGCCGTCAGCGAAGCTGCCAGATTTTATAAGATCGGGCTGGAGCAGATCATCGTCTGTCATGACGAGTTGGATATCGCTCCCGGCAAGGTAAAGATCAAACAAGGCGGAGGAGCCGGGGGTCATAACGGCATCAAAAGCATTGATTCGCATCTGGGGCATGATTACTGGCGCTTGCGTATTGGTATCGGGCATCCCGGCGAGGCCTCGCAGGTCAGCGGGTATGTTCTCAGCGACTTCACGCCCGACCAATGGCAAGAGGAGCAGACACTGATCGGCCATATAGCCACGCTCTTTCCCCTCTGGCTGGCCGATGGGCATGCCGCCTTCCTCAACAGGCTGGCGCTGCGGATCGGCAAAGTGTAAGCCTTGTACCTATCGTGTTTTCCAATTATAGTCATGAGGCGGTATGAGCAAAGCCAAACTGAAACCCATATTCACAGAACCTCCATCAGATATTGATGAGAAGGCTAACTGCGGCGTGTTGTTCAATCCAGAGCCTATCATGAGTTGGCTTGAGGCTGCGCGGGTTTATGCTGATACGGCGAAGCATCTTATCAAACGTGCCATCAAAAATGACGTACCGTGGGATGAGGCGCATCCAGCACTTTTTATGTGCCGTCATGTTCTGGAGCTGTATTTAAAAGCCTTGTTGCCAGATTGGAAAAAGCGCAAGAAAAAATATGCTCAGGCACATTCTCATGGCATTGGCTACCTTGCTACAGAATTGCGAGAGATACTTTCCAGCAGATATAATAAGCAGGATATCGAGGAGCTTTGTCAGTTTCTAGATACTTTTGACAGTATCGACCCAAAAGCAATGGTGTTTCGCTTTCCAGATGGCGTGATTGGCTCTTACGCGCAAGATAATAAGCCAGATTATGAGCTATGGGTGGATTTCAGAAACCTGCGCGATTCATTCAACGCAGTAACTCATGCACTTGACCACCTCTGTTTAAGAAAAATGGAGGCGGTATGAGCGCGGAGCCAAAAGATTTCAGCCATGTACCGTTGTGGGATGAATCAAACCCCGAGGGTAGTTTTGATATTATCCCCAAGGATTGAGCTGCAAAACTCAAGCTGGCGTGTAGTAAAACCTGCACGAGGCGAAGGGTGACAAAGTAGCAATCAATTAGAAAACACGATATGCGCCTGCCGTCCCATACTTCCGATATGCTGCTTGGCCTCAGAGGCATGGCGGCCCTGTGGGTATATCTCGGGCATTTATTCTTCAGCCCGCCTTATGATCTCGGCTTTGCTTCCAGCCGGGGACTCGGGCCGCTCTCTCCCGTTATCCTGTTTCACTTCCTCGCGGTTGACCTGTTTCTGATCCTCAGCGGATTTCTGCTTTACCTGTCGCATCATCATGCGTTTACAAGCGCTACCGAATCCCGCAGCATTGATCGTTTCTACCTGTCGCGCCTCGCCCGCATCTATCCGCTCTACCTGTTTTCCGTCCTGCTGATTGGCGTGTATCACCTGCTTGGCGTACCCCACCCGATGTATTCCGGCATGCAGGATGAGATTTTTCGCCACTGGGAAATCACGCTGGCGCTCAATTTACTGCTGATGGACGCATGGGGCATTATTCCGGGGGCGTCGTGGAACGAACCGGCATGGACGCTTTCCATTCTCTTTTTTCTCTACCTGATTTTTCCGAATCTGGTGCTGTTGCTGCGCTTCGCGCCGCGCCGCCCGCTTCCCACCTTGCTGCTAATCTATGCGCTGATTGTACTCTACCACATGCTGCGCGAAATCATCCCGGGTCTGAGCCATAGCGACGGGGTTGGCGGACTAATGCGCGGCATATTCTTCTTCGTCATTGGCTGCCTGTTTGCCCGTATGTACGAAGCAAAACCCGCCTCTCCGCTACCGTGGAACCGCCTGCTGCCCGCTACCTTCGCGTTGTTTCCGGCTATCATGCTTGTCTGGCAACCACTGGGGTTGCCGATGACGGTCTATCATATCCTCTACCCGCCGCTGTTCCTCGGTCTGCTCTATGCGGGCGGCAGGCTGTCCCGAAAGATATTCGCCAACCGGCCTGTGCTCTGGCTGGGTACGATTTCCTACAGCCTGTACCTCATGCACTATCCGCTGATGCTGCTGCTCAAATACGTGCTGGGAGATGTTTTCGCCGCCTTGTCATGGGGCAGTTTTATGGGCGATTTATGGCTATACCTGCTGGTGAGCGCCATCGTGCTGTATGGCTGCTGGCTCTGCCATGCGCTCATTGAACGGCCTTTGCTGCGGGTGTCAAGAGGTCGGCATTAAGGTTTCGGCGGGGTGGTATTTGCCTGCCGCTCTCTGGCAAAGGCGATATTGTCCGCAAGCCTGTAGATACGGTATGCACTGAAACTTATCATTTCTTTGATTGCGGGATCCTCACAATTCACATTTTCGGGCGCTACGGCTTTACTCCGCAACACTTCGATTTGCCCGGGGTTCACCTTCTTCTCCAGCAAATATTGCTCCACCACTTGAAGATAAGACGCCGCCTGATCCACTGCCTCTCGATTACTGGCACACCGGGCGATCAGGTTATTGCCCAGATATAGCCCCGGAAGAACATTCAGATCATACGCAATCAACTTCTCAGGCATAAACGGTTCTGGAAAAGCCGTTTTCGCTGCCTCCATTTGTTGCGTTACGAAGGCGCGGCATCCGGCGCATCCATTTTTCTCCTGCTCCAGAACGGAGGCATTGACCAGTGCATCGAACATAGGCAGGTAAGGCGGTGACCCCCCAGGCAACTGGCTGTTCATCCGGTCAAGCAAAATGGCGTTGCGCCACTCGAATTCCTTGGTTTCAGCACGGGAAAGAATCCCGTATTTCTTATTAAGCGCCTGCGCTGCGTGCGTAGCAACCGGCAGGTTCATCACCGGCTTTTTGGCAGGTGCGGCGACTTCCTCTTTCATAGGCGCTTCCTGCCGTGGCTGGTCGGATGCCTTGTCACACGCCGTCACCGTAAGGCAGAGCAAAAGAGACAAAAAGAACCGGCACATCCTATCACGCATATATTTCTTCCAGTTTCTCTGCTTTTTAAAAAATTTGCCAGATGGTTTCTCTTTAAGAATCGCTTTATTAATCATATTTATCGCTAAAAAGCAATCCCAAAATGCGGGCGCATGCAGTTAAGTATTGACATTGGGCAGCAACACCCTCATGTTCTGCGACTCAAACGAGCTACTATCGGCCCGTTGGCGGGAGTTTTGCGCCTGCGATCCCGATGAGACGCAGGAAAAACGCGTATGATTCCTGACTCAACAGGCAGAGCAGCTGATTTATTAGCCGTATGACTTTTACCGGAGCAACAGGAGTAAAGGACGAAATGAATGCGATGGTGACGAAATAATGCATTGATTTTAAATCAATAATGATCCCGTAGCTCAGTTGGTAGAGCATCTGACTTTTAATCAGAGGGTCGCGCGTTCGAGTCGCGCCGGGATCACCATATCTCTTTTTCCTCCACAAACAGCCATGAATGCCTTGAATGTGAACGAGATTTCTGGGTTATAAATGCCCTGTTTCCCGGTAGGCAAGGCAGTCGGAGAAGACAAAAGTCATCGTGGTTCGCTTAATATCCAGCCAGCCCTAATTCTCCGCTTGCCTCTTAATAGCTAATTACCTTTATGCTTGTG
Organism: Alphaproteobacteria bacterium; assembly: GCA_021730835.1. Classification (GTDB taxonomy): domain Bacteria; phylum Pseudomonadota; class Alphaproteobacteria; order Rickettsiales; family UBA998; genus JAKFYP01. The sequence continues at coordinate 449 of JAKFYP010000131.1, read as the reverse complement.
CATAAAGGTAGTGCGCCGCATGAGCATCCACCTGTGGGATGCTCATCTTTATAAGACACAGCATCCCACAGGTGGATGCTGAACTCTTTTATGACACAGCATCCCACAGGTGGATGCTGTGAGGCGGCGCGCCCGCAGTCGCGGGCGATAGCCGATTTGATTGATGTACAGTCACACAAGTAAATCGGCTATACGAGAAACCAATGGGACTTTAACAAAACTGTAACAAAAGCGTGATATGGTTAATGCCGGAGAATTAGCGTCTACCCTGTATCATGGCTGAAAACAAAACCTTATCTGATCGTAGCGAGCGAGCAATTGACGCTTCCTTGGACAAGGCGTTAACGCCATATACAGGGTATGAAGACAAGCATCTGACTACCAGCATACGCTTTGGCGATGCAGGCGATAACGACGATGTTTATATCAAAATTTGCCCTACCTTGCTA
>JAKFYP010000108.1 GCA_021730835.1 Alphaproteobacteria bacterium | reverse complement strand
AATCGCTCGATGAGGTCAAGGAGATCGCCAAGAAAATGATCGGCATGACCTTGGTAACTCCGCAGACCGGGGCGGAAGGTAAGCTGGTCAAACGCATCTATGTCGAGGAAGGCAGCCAGATCGAAAAGGAATATTATCTCAGTATCGTCATTGACCGGGCGACCAGCCGTTTGCTGTTCATGGGTTCTTCCGAAGGTGGCGTGGAAATCGAGGAAGTCGCCGAAAAACACCCCGAAAAAATCATCCGCGTCAGCGTTGATCCGGTGGCAGGCATTCAGGGCTTTCATGCGCGCAGGCTGGCATGGGGCATGGGGATTCCTGAGGCGCTGCACGGGGAATTCCACAAATTCACCTTCGCGCTGTATAACGCTTTTATGAAAACCGATGCCTCGCAGCTTGAGCTGAATCCGCTGGTGACGACCCGCGACGGTAAGCTGCTGGTGCTCGACGCCAAGTTCAATTTCGATGAGAACGCCCTGTTCCGCCAGCCAGAAGTCGCCGAGATGCGCGATCCCGACGAGGAAGACCCGCTGGAGCGCAAGGCGGCAAAATTCGGGCTGTCTTACGTCAAGATGGACGGCAATATCGGTTGCATGGTCAATGGGGCAGGGCTGGCGATGGCGACGATGGATATCATCAAGCTGCATGGCGGCGAACCTGCTAATTTTCTCGATGTCGGCGGCGGGGCCAACAAGGAGAAAGTCACCGAAGCGTTTAAACTGATTCTCTCTGATCCCAATGTCGAGGGCATTCTGGTCAATATCTTCGGCGGCATTATGCGTTGCGATATCATCGCAGAGGGAATTATCGCTGCGGCGCGGGAGATCAACATGGCCATTCCGCTGGTCGTGCGGCTGGAGGGAACCAATGTTGAGTTGGGCAAGAAGATGCTGGCTTCCTCGGGACTTGCTATTACCCCGGCGGATAATCTGGAAGACGCCGCCCGTAAGATCGTCGGCGCGGTTCGGGAATCGAAGGCGGCGTGAGGAAAGAGAAAGAAAGGTTATATTATGCGTCTCACCTCACATGAGAGGCGGGTGATTAAAGAAGAAGCGGCGCGGGTGTTCGGGGAGGAAACCGACGTTTTTCTTTTCGGAAGCCGGGCGGATGACAGTAAGCTGGGTGGGGATATAGATTTGTATATTAAAGTGAAGAACAAAGACGATTTGTACGAAAAAAAAACGAAATTTCTCTCACGGGTAAAATGGCGAACGGAAGATCAGCGTATTGACGTGGTGTTTAACGAAGACCCTGCGCGGCCTATTGAGCAGGAGGCTCAGGAATGGGGAGTGTTGATATAGATATTGTAAAGGCCGAAGTTAAGACGCTGCTTGCGGAAGCGGGAATACATTGCAAGCGTCTTGAAGAAGCCATTGCTTCGCTTGAAAAACACTATGTTTTTCCTCTTTCTAAAGAGGGGTTTGCTATCTTGCAGGATGAGTCCGATCATCTGGCGCGGGCGGATCAGATGGCATACCGTTTCTCCAAAGCGCAGGATTGCATCGGAGCGAAATTGTTTGAAGCTGCCATGTTATGGATGCAGGAAGATACGAACAAACCTTTCCGGGACATTCTTAATCGTCTGGAGAAATTGGGTATCCTTAAAACCGACGAGTGGGCGTTTGTGAGAGATATACGAAATCAGATTGCACATGATTACACTTTTAGCCCGGAAACGGAGCGGGCGCTTGTCAATCAGATATATCAGCACAGGAATATATTGATCCGCATTCTTGACACTATTGACTCTAAAATAAAATAAGGAACTAAGCCATGGCCATACTCATCGACAAGAACACCAAAGTCATCTGCCAGGGATTCACCGGCAGGGAAGGAACCTATCATTCCGAACAGGCGATAGCCTACGGCACGAAAATGGTCGGCGGGGTGACGCCGGGCAAGGGGGGGCAGGAACATCTCGGCCTGCCGGTATTCAATACCGTCGCCGAAGCACGTCAGGCGACCAAGGCGGATGCCTCGGTGATCTATGTACCGCCGAAATTTGCGGCAGACGCGATTCTGGAGGCGATTGACGCCGAAATTCCCTTAGCCATCTGCATCACCGAAGGTATCCCCGTGCTCGATATGGTCGAGGTCAAGCGGGCGCTATCCGGATCGAAAACCCGCCTCGTCGGGCCGAACTGCCCGGGTGTCATTACCCCCGATGCCTGCAAAATCGGCATTATGCCGGGACATATCCACCGTAAGGGAAGAATCGGCATTCTGTCGCGCTCGGGTACGCTGACCTACGAAGCCGTCGCCCAGACCACGGCGGAAGGATTCGGCCAGTCCACCTGCGTGGGGATCGGCGGCGATCCGGTCAACGGAACGAATTTCATTGACGTGCTGGAGCTGTTCCTTGCCGATGACGAAACCGATGCCATTATCATGATCGGTGAAATCGGCGGCACGGCGGAAGAAGAGGCGGCGGCGTTCCTCAAAAAAAGCAAACGCAAGAAGCCGGTCGTCGGCTTTGTCGCCGGACGCACGGCCCCTCCCGGGCGGCGCATGGGCCATGCCGGGGCGATTGTCTCGGGCGGCAGCGGCGGCGCGGATGACAAGATTGAGGCGATGAAATCCGCCGGGATCAAAGTCTCCGACTCCCCGGCGCAGTTGGGTAAAACGATGGCGAAATTGCTGGCGGCGTGAATAAACGACCACGCAAGGGACGTGGGGTATTCCCCCTCTCCTGGGGAGGAAGGGGGGTCTTGCGTGTGCCAGGCGGTGGGATATTGAACCCGGAGCGGCATGAAAATCCTGTTTTGGCAATAATTTGACGAAGTGCAAAAAGAACTGCATGCTCATGTCGTGCGCGTTGGACACCGTAAGAATGTCTATGACGAATAAAACGCAGCAAAACAGGCGGCTTTTCTAAAAGAATGATGCTATTTTCCGCAAAAACCTCTATATTCTGGGCGTATTCGGCCAATATGAAAGCGAGCCTGTAACGGAGTATCTATGAGTACGCACCAGACGTTTGATGAAACCACCTCCCTGTTCGGGGCCAACGGCGTCTATATCGAGGAGATGCTGGAGCGCTATCTGGAGAATCCGGCTTCGGTCGATGAAAGCTGGCGGGATTTTTTCGGCTCGCTTGGCGATCAGGAGCGGTCTGGCCATGCGCCGTGGGCGAACGGGCACAGCGCGGTTGTCGGCGTGGCGGATAGCGAAGCAAAGCCCAGGGACAGGAAATTGCCTGCCACCACCTCCGGCGCGGCCAGCCTCGGCGATGTGCAGGACAGCGTGCGCGCCCTGATGCTGATTCATGCCTACCGGGTGCGCGGCCATCTGATCGCCGATCTCGACCCGCTGCATCAGGAGCCAAACCGTTATCATCCCGAGCTTGATCCCAAAACCTACGGGTTTTCGGAAGCCGATTATGACCGAAAAATCTATCTTGGTGGCAAGCTGGGACTGGAATACGGTACAATCCGCGAAATACTCTCGCTGGTGCAAAAAACCTATTGCGATACGATCGGCGTGGAATTCATGCACATCCAGTATCCCGATCAGAAAGCGTGGATTCAGGAACAGGTTGAGGGCACGCACGGGCGGCTGAATTTCACGCCCGAGGATAAGCGTGAAATTCTCGATACGCTGATTGAGGTTGAGGCGTTCGAGGAATTCCTTCAGGTTAAATATCCGGGCGTCAAGCGCTTCTCGGTACAGGGCGGCGACGCGGCGATTGCCGGGCTGATGTCGATTATCCACGTTGCCTCACGCGGCGGGGTGGAGGAAATCGTCATCGGCATGCCGCACCGGGGCCGTATGAACGTACTGACCACGGTGATGGGCAAGCCATATGCCGAACTGCTTTCGATTTTTCACGGCAATCTCGATTTTCCCGAATGGCTCGATTCCTCGGGCGACGTGAAATACCATCTGGGTGTTTCCTCCGACCGTGAAATGCCGGGCGGAAAGAATCTCCATCTGTCTTTGACTGCCAACCCGTCCCATCTTGAGGCGGTTAACCCGGTGGTCTGCGGCAAAGTGCGTGCCAAGCAGGATCAGCGCGGCGACCGCGAGGATAAAACATCGGTCATGGGCATTCAGTTACATGGCGACGCCGCCTTTGCCGGTCAGGGCACGGTAGCGGAAACGCTTTCTCTAAGCGAGTTGCGCGGTTATCGCACCGGCGGCTCGATCCATATCATTGTCAACAACCAGATCGGCTTTACCACCAGCCCTAAATTCTCGCGCTTCACCCCGTATCCTTCCGATGTGGCCAAGGCGGTGCAGGCACCGATTTTCCATGTCAACGGCGATGATCCGGAAGCCGTGGTTTTCGTCTGCCGTCTGGCGACGGAATTTCGCCAGAAATTCAAGCGCGACGTGGTGGTGGATGTTTTCTGCTACCGCAAATATGGCCATAACGAGGGCGATGAGCCGATGTTCACGCAGCCGCTGATGTATAAAAAAATTAAGGAGCATCCCGCCGCCAGCCGTATTTACGCCGATAAACTGATTAAAGAGAGCGTTATCAGCAGGGAAGATGTTGAGCAGGAATTTAAGGAATATCAGGAGTTCTTCGAGGAGCAATATGAGATTGCCAAGGAATTCAAGCCCAACAAAGGCAACTGGCTGGAGGGCCACTGGTCGGGATTTTCCAAACCCGACAGCAAGCTTGAGCGTGACGATCCCGATACCGGTGTTGCAAAAAAAACGCTGAAAGAATTAGGGCTGGCGACTTGCCGGTATCCGGAAGGTTTCCATATCAATTCCAAGCTGGCGAGGATTCTCAAAACCCGCGAGGAAAACATCGGCAAGGGCGAAGGACTGGACTGGGCGACCGGTGAGCAGCTTGCCTTCGCCACCTTGCTGAAAGAAGGCTATATCGTGCGCCTGAGCGGGCAGGATTGCGAGCGCGGTACGTTTTCGCACCGCCATAGCGTGCTGACCGATCAGGAAAATGAGGAGCGGTTTATTCCGCTCAACCATCTGGGCGGCAAGCAGAAAGAATACGAAGTGATTAACTCCTCGCTTTCCGAGCTGGCGATACTGGGGTTTGAATACGGCTACAGCACGGCGGAACCGGGGGCGCTGACCATCTGGGAAGCCCAGTTCGGTGATTTCGCCAATGGCGCGCAGATGATCATTGATCAGTTTGTCTCCTCTGGCGAGAATAAATGGCTGCGCATGTGCGGGCTGGTGATGCTGCTGCCGCATGGCTATGAGGGTCAGGGGCCGGAGCACTCCTCGGCGCGGCTTGAGCGCTTTTTGCAATTATGCGGCGAGGATAACATGCAGGTGGTCAATTGCACGACGCCTGCCAATTTTTTCCATGTCCTGCGCCGTCAGTTGCACCGCAATTTCCGCAAGCCCCTGATCGTCATGTCGCCCAAATCGCTGTTGCGGCATAAGCTGGCGATCTCCTCGCTTGACGATATGGCGAAGGGCACACGCTTTCAAAAAATCTACCCGGAAAGCGAAGGGCTGGCCGCCGACGGCAAGATTCGCCGGGTAGTGATTACCAGCGGCAAGGTCTTTTACGATATTTTTCAGGCGAGAGAGGAGCGCAAGATCAACGATGTCGCTATCATCCGCGTTGAGCAATATTACCCCTTCCCGGGGAAGGAGTTGAAGGCGGAGCTGGTGCGCTATAAAAATGCCGAGATTGTCTGGGCGCAGGAAGAGCCGGAGAATATGGGCGCATGGCGTTTCATCGGCCCGAAAATCGGCGATTTGCTCGAGGAAATCGGGCGTGGAGACGTGCGCATCGGCTACGCGGGCCGCAAGGAAGCCGCGTCCCCCGCCGCCGGATATCTCAAAATCCACGCCCGCCAGCAGCAGGAAGTCATTGACGCCGCGCTGGCCGAAGCTGCCCGCAAGCGCAGGGTGGGGTGAAGCAAGAGAGTGTTGTGCGAACTCCAAAACATCCATAGTTTCCAGCCCCTTGCAGGAGATTTGTGTGTCAGGCTTTCAAATGGCGGCTTGTCTGAGATTCGAACTCAGCCGATTCGGCGCATTCTCGTTTCAAATGGCTAAGAGGGCGGGATTCGAACCCGCGATACGGTTTTGCCGTATACACACTTTCCGGGCGTGCGCCTTCAGTCGCGGGCGATAGCACTACTGTCCGGTTAAGCGCGTAGGATAGCGTGACATTATGTTGATGGGCAATGATTTTTTGTCATTTTTTTCTGGGGTCGATTTGGATTGGGTTTGGTAATTTCTGGTAGGTCTTCGGTTTTTTG
>JAKFYP010000229.1 GCA_021730835.1 Alphaproteobacteria bacterium | reverse complement strand
CTTCGCTCAGGGTCAACCCCTCCAGCCCAATGATAAAAGGTTTCAGTGTCATCGGCTCAGTTTACCGGCATGCAGCCCTGATTACGGCGGGCCAGCGCGGCGCATAGCTCGGAGGCTTTGGCTCTGGATGCCAGCCCGCCGATACGCAGGCGGTAATACACTCCCTTCGCCCCCAGATCGGCCCGCACGATTTTATGCGGCTTGCCATCCAGCAGGTCGTTATGCTTGCCATTCAGGCGCTTCCATGTGCTCAGCGCTTCCTGCTCGGAACGCAGCGCCGCCACCTGAACCATGTATTTCCCCAGCTCCGGTGTTGCGGCTTTTTTCGGCTCCGGCTTTGGTTCAGCCTGCACCGGCTCTTCCTTGCTGGCTACCTCAATCGGCTCAACTTCCGGCTTTTCCGGTTTCTCCGCCACCGGCGCTACCGGCTCGTCTTCCTCAAACGCCTCAGCCTGCGCAACAATATCATCCGGCTTTTGTGCCTGCTCCTCCTGAGCGCCCGCCGCAGGCTTCGCCTCGCTGATCTCTTCCGGTTTCGCTTCGGCGGGTTCTTCTGTTTGCGCGGGTTCTTCATCCGCCAGCGCATCACGGGAAAGCTCAACCCCCTCTTCGTTGCGCACCGGATGCAGGCGGTCATTGATCCATGTTTTCACTTCCGGGTCTTTTGCCGATACCTGCCGCTCCTGCGATGGCTCTTCGGCTGCCGGCAACAGACGCTCCTCACCTTTTGCCTGCTCCGCTTCCCCGGCCAGAATCGCGTTATAGATTTCCTTATCCTGATGGGCAAACCGCATGCCGCCCGGATCCTCCGGCGCAATGCGCACCGGCGAGGGATCCGCTTCAACAACCGGCACTTCGCCGGGGCTCATATCCGCCACGTTGGTGCGGTAAGCATACCACGCCAGGCTGAAAAACCCGAACATCACCAGCATCACCACCACCACCGACATCCAGCGCAACCCATCCGGCTCATACTGCATGTCGTAGGGTTCGTCTTCCGGTGCATCGTAATCGTTTTTCATGGCAACTCCCAAGGCTTTACCTCATTAATAATTACCGGCGCATAAAGTGCAAGGGTTTTTGGCAGAAACCATCTTCACGCTTTCTGTTTTTCCGCCCGCAGCCTGCTCGATATTCAGGTGCATTTCCGCAAGCCGGGGCAGAAATATAAGGAAACCATCGCCACCGACCACGCTCCGCACGATACGGAAAGCAAGCGCGTACCGGTCGCTTCCGCCGCCTTCGGAATCGTCGGGCTGGAGACGATCCTGCCGCTGGCGCTGGCGCTGGCGCTTTACCACGACGAGCATATGTCACTGCGCGACGTGCTGGCGACACCCGCAGTCGCGGGCGATAGCCGATTTGATTGATGTGCGGTCACATAAGCAAATCGGCTATATCTTCAATGCGTCATCTTCTCCCCGCCTTTTACTTTAATCAGCAGCACTGTTCCCAGCGAGGAGATGTGCGCTTTCTGCTCCGCGTGCGCGAATGTGCCGTTGAGCGAGCTGACGATAAAGCGTATCTTCAGGGTTTCCGATTCCCCTTCCCGAAACAGCAGAATCGGGCCATTTCGGCTATAGTCGTACATATCCGCCCCCTTATGCTCGACTTCCTTCAGGATATCTCTGAGCATAAATGCAATCACTTCGCCTGTATCCTCACGCGTGACGCGGTAGATCATTTCGTCCGGATCATAACTCACTATCAGCTTTATTTCCCCGCCGTCGCTCTCAAGCGTCATATGTTGTGGCATGGCGTTTGTTTTCATGGTCTGGGAATAAAAAGGCGGCACGTTCACCATGAAGTCATAGCCGGAGACGGGAACGACCGGTTTGCGCCATAATATCTCACTGTTAAAATCAAATGCCCGAACATCCCTGCGGTATGGGTACGAATAACGAACACCCATATCCTTCATCACTCTGTTGACATCGAAATAACGCGTATCCACATGAATATGGGCATCCGGCATAGCGGCGAACCATTGCCGCAGATGTTCAAGCTTTTTGGTGCGCACCAGATAATGCACCTGAGCACTGATTTCAGAGCGCTCTTGCCCGCTAAGCGTATCTTTGGCGGGTGCGATCTTTCCATCCGTCAGAATATGATGTTTCTCAAGCAGGACGATCAGCCGCGCAACCTGACTCCTCTCCGAGACTGCTACTGCACCCCACGGCCCGAAGGACGAAGCCATCAGCAGGATGCTCAGGCTAAGGATGATCATTCCCGGCACATTGCGAATGCGAGCCATATGGGCGGCAGCACAGATCAGCAGCCACAACAGGCATACGACGAGGGCGTAGCGTTCTTCGGTGAACCCGTAGGCATGGATGCGCACACTGATACCGACAGCCAGCAAGGCTAGCGGAACAGGCAGCAGCAGAAAAAACCGGCGGTGGAAAAATCCGATCACGCCCCCTGACCGGCGCAGGGAGTAGCTGGCCAGCCAGACGGCAATACCCGCGCAGGCGTAAGCGGTGACCAGCCAGCCGATCTCACCTTCAGGCAGATCCCGGATCAACGCTATCTTTGCGGCATAACAATGCAGAATCAACGCATAGACCAGCAACAGCGGAATGGCGATATAAGACAGGATCAGGCGGTCGGGTTTGGGAAACGCGGCCTCGGTTTCGTCAAAGCGGCGCGGAATGCCGGACATGGCCAGCAACGGCGAGAAAAGCGTGGCGACGGTCAGCCAGATATCGCCATAGATGTCGTGCGGCACGGGCAGGCCAAACAGGTATTTCAGGCTGGAGATAATCGCTATCGCACCCAGAAACAGTACTAAAGCGGCCAGCAGCGTAAAAAATATCCGTGCCCAGAGATGATAGCTAAACACCCATATCCGTTCCCCCTGCCAATGCTCACGCGTCAAAAAAGGCGCGATAAACATGAGGCAAAACAATCCGCCGCCCAGAAACCAGAAAGGAAACATCGGCTCGGGTGTCGTATAAAGACCGGCGGTCATGCCCGCAAAGACCGGGATACCCAGAGCATATTGTTTGAGTACGCTCCAGCGGCGGCTTTCCGCGAATAGCGTCACAGCGATAAACCAGAAGCATCCGCAAAACAGGATGGACAAATATCTCGCATTTTCCGAATGGAAATTGAATGTCTCCAAAGAGATGGCGCAAAACAGCAGGCAGCAGAGAGCGGGGATGGGAAAGCGCCGGATAGCCGCCCGCGTTTCCCCGAGAATATTGCGCAGGGCGTGATTGAGCATACGGGTTATCCTTTCTCTACCACGGCATCCAGCCCGTAAGCCGTATGCAGCGTGCGCAGCGCCAGTTCGATATATTGCTCCTCGATCAGCACGCTGATTTTGATCTCCGACGTGCTGATGACGATGATGTTGATGTTTTTCTCCGCCAGCGTTTTGAACATTTTTTGCGCCACCCCGGCATGCGAGCGCATCCCGACGCCGATGACCGAAAGCTTGGCGACGTTGCCATCCATATGCAACCCCTGATAGCCGATAGCGGTCTTCGCGCCTTCAATCGCCCGCAGCGCATGGTCGAGATCGGCGCGGGGGACGGTGAAGGTCACGTCCGTCATCTTGCCGTCGGGGGTGACGTTTTGCACGATCATATCGACGTTGATTCCGGCTTCCGCCAGCGGCCCGAAAATCGCCGCCGAAACCCCCGGCTTATCGGCCACATCCACCAGTGTGATGCGCGCCTCGCCCCGGCTATAGGTAATCCCGGTGACCTGATGCTTTTCCATGATTTCATCCTCCCTGACCAGCAGCGTGCCCGGCTTATCCTCAAAGCTGGTGAGCACCTGCAAGGTGACATTGTGATTCATTGCCATTTCAACCGAGCGGGTCTGCAAGATTTTCGCCCCGAGCGACGCCATCTCCAGCATCTCCTCGAAGGTGACGCGCTCAAGCTTGCGCGCCCGGGTGACGATACGCGGATCGGCGGTATAGACCCCGTCCACATCGGTGTAGATATCGCAGCGTTCCGCTTTGAACGCCGCCGCCAGCGCCACCGCCGAGGTATCCGAACCGCCCCGCCCCAGCGTGGTGATGCGCCCGTCTTCAGTGACGCCCTGAAAGCCGGTGATCACCGCGACGCGCCCGGCATCGAGGCTTTTATTGACCTGTTCGGTCTTGATCTCTTCGACGCGGGCGCGGCCATACATGCCGTCGGTGACGACGGGAACCTGCCACCCGGCCCAGGCACGGGCGAGGATGCCGATTGAGCGCAGGCGCAGCGCCAGCAACCCGGCAGTGACCATCTCCCCGGCGGAGACAACCATATCGTGATCGGCGTAGGCTTCCACATCTTCCAGCGTTGAGACTTCGCGCACATAGCCGACCAGCTCATCGGTGATGCCCGCCATCGCCGAGACAACGGCGATGACGCGGTTACCGGCGCGCACTTCGCGGGCGACCCGCTCCGCGACATGGTGAATACGCTCGATATTGCCGACCGAGGTTCCACCGAATTTTTGTACGATCAATGCCATATTTTACCTGACTTTCCTGTGCTTACGGAATAACAAGCGGCTTGGCAACGGGTTTTAATGTCTTTTGACTTTATTTTTGGAAATTGTTAAGCGGAATGACTATCACAGCTTATCCGCAATAAAATCGCGTCCTCACGCCCCATTTTTGTGCGATAATAACCTTTGCGGCGGCCTGACGGGGAAAATCCAAGAGAGGCATAAAGCCCAATCGCGGCGATGTTCCCTGCGGCGACTTCCAGATGCAGCGCTATGCAACCCCGCAGGCGGGCTTCCTCAAGCGCCACTTCGACCAGTCGCCGTGCCATCCCCCTTCGCCGTGCATCGGGATGCGTCGCCAGCGTCAGGATTTCCGCTTCATCCGCCATGCTGCGGCAGAGAATAAAGGCAAGCGGGGATGATAAAAGCGGCGTGCTTAACGGCATCATATCCGGGCAGGCGGTAAATCCCCATACCTCCGGTTGCGCCAGCATTTCAGAGAAATCCCGGGTGTTCCACGGATCGTCAAAACAGGCCGTATGCAGGGCGGTGAGCGTACCGGCGGGCATTGGACGCGTCAACCTGCCTTGCGCGGTTTTTCTTCCGGCAGGTATATTTCTCCGCCGGATTCGCGGAATTTACGGGCCATGTCCTGCATACCTTGTTCGGGGGTCGGGGCGGTATTGCTCCCCCCTTGAGGGGGAGCGGACGAAGCGAGACTGCGTGCAGTTGAAGCTGAGTCGTGGGGGGAAAGAGCCTGCCGGCTTTGACCACCCCCCATCGCATCGCCATACGCCTGATGGCTTTGACTCTGCGACTCCCCCTCAAGGGGGGAGTGGGAAGAACGCGCAAACTCCCGCACTTCCTGCGATATTTTCATCGAGCAGAATTTCGGGCCGCACATCGAACAAAAATGCGCCACTTTCGCTCCCTCGGCGGGCAGCGTCTCGTCGTGGAATTTCTCCGCCGTATCGGGATCGAGCGACAGGTTGAACTGATCCCGCCAGCGGAAATCAAACCGCGCCCGCGACAAGGCGTTATCGCGCCGCTGCGCCGCCGGGTGGCCCTTGGCGAGGTCGGCGGCGTGGGCGGCGATCTTATAAGAGATGACGCCGGTTTTGACATCGTTGCGATCCGGCAGGCCGAGATGCTCTTTCGGCGTGACGTAGCACAGCAGCGCCGTGCCGTACCAGCCGATCTGCGCCGCGCCGATAGCCGAGGTGATATGGTCGTAACCCGGCGCAATATCGGTGGTCAGCGGCCCGAGGGTATAAAACGGCGCTTCGTGGCAGGCCTCGAGTTGCTTGTCCATATTCTCCTGAATTTTGTGCATCGGCACATGTCCCGGCCCTTCAATCATCACCTGACAATCATGCTTCCACGCCACTTTGGTCAGTTCACCCAGCGTTTTGAGTTCGGCGAATTGCGCGGCGTCGTTGGCATCGGCGATGGAGCCGGGACGCAAGCCGTCACCCAGCGAAAACGACACGTCATAAGCGCGGCAGATTTCGCAAATTTCCTCAAAATGCTCGTAGGCGAAATTCTCCTTGTGATGCGCCATGCTCCATTTGGCATGGATCGAGCCGCCGCGTGAGACAATCCCGGTCACACGATGCTCGGTCAGCGGAATATAGGGCAGCAAGACCCCGGCATGAATAGTGAAATAATCCACACCCTGCTCGGCCTGCTCGATCAGCGTATCGCGGAAAATTTCCCAGGTCAGGTCTTCGGCGACGCCGCCGACTTTCTCCAGCGCCTGATAGATGGGAACCGTGCCGATGGGAACCGGCGAATTGCGGATGATCCACTCGAGGATATTATGGATATTACGCCCGGTGGATAAATCCATCACC
>JAKFYP010000040.1 GCA_021730835.1 Alphaproteobacteria bacterium | reverse complement strand
ATACTCGATCTTTCCAAAGCCGAAGCCGGTAAGCTGACACTTGAAATCGAGGAATTCAACGTACCCAAGGCCCTCAAAAAATGTATGACCATTATCAGCGAACGGGCGGAAAAGGGCGAAATCAGGATGGTGGCTGATATACAGGATAATATTGGCTATATTGTCGCTGATCGGGTGCGTTTCATTCAGATTATGCTCAATCTGCTCTCCAATGCTGTGAAGTTCACCAATCCCGGCGGCTCAGTCACGCTCAACGCCCGGGTATACCCTATCGGCGATGGGCGCACCCATTGTACATTTATCGTGCGGGATACCGGTATCGGTATGAGCGAGGCCGATATTGCCAAGGCATTCCAGAGTTTCGGGCAGATCGACAGCGGGCTGAACCGCCGCTATGAAGGAACCGGGCTGGGCCTGCCCCTGACAAAGAAGCTGGTAGAGTTGCATAAAGGTAGCATCACGCTGGAAAGCACGCCGGGAGAAGGGACGACCGTAACGGTCGAACTGATCTCCGACCCGGCCAATCTGGGCAGTTCCACCACATAGGGAAAAAATATCTTGAATTTAGTTTAAATCTGGCGGTATTGCTTGACTGAAAAGGAGCGAGTTTATATGACTGGAAGAATAAATGCCATTTCAACCACAATGGGGGAACCCGTGAAACAGGAATACATGGAAACCATCCTGCTGATTGAGCGGCTGCACCGCCGCCTGCTGGATGTGATCAAATCGAAGCTCGAAGGTCTGAAGGTCGATGACCTCAATAACGTCCAGACGCTGATTCTCTATAATATCGGGGATGAGGAACTGACAGTCGGCGAGTTGACCAACCGGGGCTACTATCTCGGCTCTAATGTCTCCTACAATGTCAAGAAGTTGGTGGAAAACGGCTACCTGATGCAGGAGCGTTCCGCTCATGACAAACGGTCGGTGCGCGTCAAGTTATCGCGCAAGGGCCTGGATATTTGCGAGAAAATCGATGCGCTTTATGGGCAACATATCTCCCAGCTCACCAAGGTTCCCGAGTTACACAACCTTGGCGACATTAACAAAACCCTCTACGCGCTGGAGCGGTTCTGGGCTGATCATATGACGGAAGCCTATAAATTCTGATTCAACCCGTTGTTTACTGAGTATTTTATGTGTCTTTCCCGGCATGTGCGCTAGCCCCGGGCTTGCGTTTGTGCGAGGATTTTGGTAAAAAACATCAGGGACATACAGTGACCTAAGGAGACTCCTATGCAAAAAACCGGGCGATGGAAGGCATATCTTATCGGAGCGATGGCAGCGATTGCCCTGTGTTTTACGGCAAGCGACGCTAGCGCGGGCCGTAAATTCCTTACGCTGGGCACGGCAGGCACGGAAGGCGTATACTATCCCGAGGGCGGCACGATCTGCAAATTCGTCAACAGTCAGGGCAAGGAACACGGTATACGCTGCGTGGTTGAATCCACCGGCGGCTCGATTTACAACCTTGAGGCGATTCGCCAGAATGAACTCGATATCGGCTTTGCCCAGTCCGACTGGCAGGCCAATGCCTATCTCGGTACGAATGTCTTTTCCGATACCGGCCCGAACAAAGATTTGCGTTCGCTGTTTTCCCTGCATAGCGAGGCGCTGACCATCGTTGCCCGTAACGATAAACCAATCCGTTCGTTTGATGAGTTGAAGGGATTTCGGGTCAATATCGGCAATCCCGGCTCAGGCATGCGCGCCACGCTCGAAGAACTGATGCACGCCAAAGGCTGGGATAACAGCGTATTTCGCATGGCAACCGAATACAAAGCACCGATGCAGGTACGAAAACTCTGCGATAATGAAATCGACGCCTTTGTTTTCGCCACCGGTCACCCCAACGGGCTGATTCAGGACGCAACTGTTTGCGGCACGCGGATTATAAACGTCAGCGGCCCTGCCGTGCAAAAATTGTTGCAGGAACACAGCTACTACGCCCCTGCCACCATTCCCGGCGGCATGTATGAAGGCACGCCCGACGATGTACATACATTCGGCGTCAAAGCCACACTGGTCAGCTCGAAAAACGTTGATGACGAGCTGGTCTATCAGGTGGTACGCGCTGTTTTCGAGAATTTCGATAATTTCAAGACCTCGCATCCGATCCTGTCCACGCTGGACAAGCGCCGGATGATCGCCAACGGCCTGACCGCGCCGCTGCATGACGGGGCGCTGCGCTATTACCGTGAGGCCGGGCTGATTGGCGAGGATGGCAACGTGATTCGTGACGATCATGCGCCCACCACATCAACCTATGCGCCGGACGTGCCGGAAAGCGCCGGGAATTAGCGCTACTCATCCGTCCTGACAATCGGGGTAATGGCGTGTTATGCGCCCCGGGTGAGTTTACCCAGTATCCGCCGGTTGAGCACGCCCAGCGCGAAGGCCAGCAGAAAATAGACCGCCGCGCCGCCGGTAATCAGCATGCCAAGCGCCAGCGCCGCCTGCCAGAGCGGCCCGCCGAGCCAGCCCTCCAGCAGAAGTTTCAGCCCCCAGAGCGCCAGCATCATCCCGCCGGTCGCTCCGGCCATCTTCAGGCAGGAAAACATCAGTTTGCGCCCCGGCAGGAACATGCCCCGGCGATGAAGCAATATCCCCAGCATGGCGGCATTGACCCAACCGGAGATGGAAGTCGCCATCGCCAGCCCGACATGGGCGAAGAACTGCATCAGGATCAGGTTGAAAACCAGATTGACGATCACCGCGACAATGGCAACGCGCACCGGGGTTCTGGTATCCTGCGCGGCGAAAAACACCGAGGCGAAGATTTTAACCAGCAGGAAGGACGGCAGCCCGGCAGCATAGGCGATCAGAGCCGGGGCGGTCGCCATCGTGTCTCCGGCGGAGAATTGCCCGTGTTCGAATAATACCATGATGACCGGATGCGCGATCATCAACAGGGCGGCGGCGGCGGGCAGACCGAAAAACGCCACCAGCAGGATGGATTCATTAACCAGTTTCAGCGCCTCGCCCTTCTCACCTGAGCGCACTTCGCGGGATAAGCGCGGCAGCAGGGCGGTCGCCACGGCGATGCCGATCACTCCGAGCGGCAATTCATAGAGCCGGTCGGCGTAGTAAAGATAGGAAACCGCATGCTCCATCGTCGAGGCGATGATCACGTCAATCAGTAAATTGACCTGCACCACCCCCGCCCCGAGTGCCGCCGGGCCGATTAGCAGCAGTAATTTCTTCATATCGGGACTGAGGCGCGGGCGCACCAGCTTTGGGACGGTCTTATCCCGGCGGCAGGCAAGGGCCAGCCAGGCATACTGGCCGACCCCCGCCAGCAGCACCCCCACCGAGAGCGCATGGGCGGGCGTCGGCATATAGGCGGGCAGCAGCAGCATCGCGCCGATAATGGTGACATTCATGACGATTGGCGCAGAGGCCACGGCGGCGAAACGATCAAAACTGTTGAGCACCCCACCCAGCAGGCAGATCAGCGAGATAAAAATCAGGTAGGGGAAGGTGATGCGCGTCAGGGTCACCGTCAGGGCGAATTTTTCGGGATCATTGCTGAAACCGGGGGCCAGCACAAACATCAGTTGCGGCATAAAAAGCATGGCGATGGCCGTGACGATCAGCAGGATCAACAGCAACAGGGTGAAGGCCTCGGAGGCAAAGCGCAAAGCATCCTCGCGACCCTCCGTTTTCAGCTTCCCGGCAAACATCGGCAGGAACGCGGAGTTAAACGCCCCTTCAGCAAACAAGCGGCGCATGAAGTTGGGCAGCTTGAACGCGACAAAAAACGCATCGGTCTGCATTCCCGCTCCCAGCAGGAAAGCCATGACCATATCCCGCAGGAAGCCGAACAGGCGTGACAGCAGAGTCAGCCCGCCCACGGTAAAGGACGATTTCAGCAACGACATGTTGACAGCTATACCCTCAGCCTTTATCTCCAACCAAGGAAATTCTGATGCTTTACACTTCCCTGCTGGTGATAATCGGGCTGGCCATTCTGGTCGGCGGCGGCGAAGCACTGGTGCGCGGCGCCATCGCACTGGCGCGCCGCCTCGGCGTGCCGACGCTGGTTATCGGTCTGACCATCGTGTCTTTCGGCACGTCCGCGCCGGAGATGGTTATCAGCGTGCAGGCGGTGCTCTCGGGCTATCCCGATATCGCGCTGGGCAATATTATCGGCAGCAACCTCGCTAATACGCTGGTTGTGCTTGGCGTTGCCGCCCTGATTACCCCGATTGCCGTGCACAGCAAGCTGGTCGCCCGTGACGCGCCGGTCTTGCTGGCTGCGACTGTCCTGCTGGTCGTCTTTTGCCTCGGCGGGCTGATCAGCCGTCCGGAGGCGGGTATATTCCTCGTTATCGTCCTCTATTACACCTGGCATATCCTGCGCTCGGCTAAAAGCGGCGGGGAACAGGAGCTCATTGAGGAGATCAAGGAGGAAACCGCCGTGGATATGCCGCTGTGGCTTTCCCTGCTTTATGTCGTTGCCGGATGCGGCTTGCTGGTTTTCGGCTCCGATATGCTGGTGCATTCCTCAGCGACGCTGGCGCGCATGCTCGGTGTGCCGGAGGCCGTTATCGGGCTGACCATTCTGGCCGTCGGCTCCTCCGCCCCGGAGATGGTGACCTCGATTGTAGCCGCAAGGCGCGGGCATTCGGATATCGCGCTTGGCAACGTGGTAGGCAGCAATTTATTCAATATCTGCGCCATCGGCGGCGTGGCGGTGATGATTCACCCTATCGCGGTTGCAAAACAATTCCTGACCGGAGATTTATGGATTTTACTATTTATAACCGCCGCGCTGGTGCTGTTTATGCTGACCGGGCGGCGGATTACCCGACGCGAAGGGCTGGTTTTATGCAGTCTCTATGTTGCGTATGCCGTCTGGCTCTATTATATAACCGAATACGCCGCATGAGCGGCGCGCCCGCAGTCGCGGGCGATAGCCGATTTGATTTATGTACAGATACCAGATAAATCGGCTATATAACCGAATGCGCCGCATGAGCATCCACCTGTGGGATGCTCATCTTTTTAAGACACAGCATCCCACGGGTGGATGCCGTGAGCGGAGTGCCTCAACCGTAAATATTGGACAATTAGCAGGATATGCGTTTTCCCATCCGTTTTTTCCCCGAAGATACCACCATTGACTTCATGCGCTGGCGCTGGGTCTGGTTTTCTATCTCTCTGGCGCTGATCGCCGCAACCTTCGCACTGCTGTTCACACGAGGCTTAAATCTCGGTATTGACTTTACCGGCGGTATCCTGCTGGAGTTGCGCACCGAGCAACCGGCGAAGCTCGCGCCGATGCGCAAAGCGCTGGCGGAGGAACATTTCGGAGAAGTTTCGCTACAGCATTTCGGCGATACGCACGAGGTCATTATTCGTATCCAGAACAAGGAAGACGCCGATCAGGCGGCGATTGTCTCGCGGGCCAAAGAGGTGTTAACCGGCCTGCTGGGCGAGGGCGTTGAATTCCGCAAGACCGATTATGTCGGCCCGACTGTCGGCAAGGAACTGGTGCGTACCGGTGTTTTATCGCTGGGCATCGCCCTGCTCGCCATCATGGTCTATGTCTGGTTCCGGTTTGAATGGCAGTTCGGTATCGGCGCGATTGCCGCCCTGTTTCACGACGCGGTGATGGTGCTCGGATTTTACCTCGTCACCGGCTATGATTTCGGCCTGACCTCGATTGCCGCCATTTTGACCATTATCGGCTATTCGATCAATGACACGGTTGTGATTTACGACCGTATTCGCGAGAATATGCGCCGCTATAAACAGATGCCGCTGGAAGCCCTGATTAACCGCAGTCTCAACGAGACCCTGTCGCGCACCGTGCTGACCGCCGGAACGACCCTGCTGGCCGCGCTCGCGCTGACCCTGTTCGGCGGGGAGATTATCAAGGGGTTCTCCGCCGCCCTGCTGTTCGGTGTCGCCGCCGGGACGTATTCCTCGATTTACATCTCCGCGCCGGTGTTGATTTATCTCGGCGTGCGGCCCGATCTGGCCGAAAGCGGCGCAACGCCCGCCTGAGTCGCCGCATGCGTATCATCCGCGATTTACGCCGATTGCCCAAAACCGCAAAAGGCTGCGCGCTGGCCATCGGCAATTTCGACGGCATGCACCCGGGCCACCGTGCCGTGCTGGATGCCATGCGGCAGGAAGCGGCAAAAACGCAAGCCGCAAAAGCGGCGCTGACCTTCGAGCCGCATCCGCGTATGTTTTTCTCGCCCGAAAGCCCACCATTGCGGCTTGAGCCGTTTCACGCCAAGGCGCGGCGTATGCGGGCGGAAGGGCTGGATTTTCTTATTGTCCTGAAATTCGGCGCGGCGCTTTCGCACATGACAGCGGAGGATTTCATTCATGGCATAC
>JAKFYP010000120.1 GCA_021730835.1 Alphaproteobacteria bacterium | reverse complement strand
GCGGGCGCGCCGCCTCACAGCATCCACCTGTGGGATGCTGTGTCATAAAAGAGTTCAGCATCCACCTGTGGGATGCTGTGTCTTATAAAGATGAGCATCCCACAGGTGGATGCTCATGCGGCGCACTTACTTTGTGCACAAGCATAAAGTTATAGTCTTTCTGCTTTATTTTTTCCTCATAAGAAAAAATAAAGTCGGTTACGCCGCATAAGCGGCGGGCTTGCAGTCGCAAGCCATAGTCATTCCGACTTTACAGGAAATTATTAAGTGAAATGACTATAATCAGCTATAAAGCATCTCCATGACTCTTGATATTGCCATTCAGATGGATCCGCCGGAACGCCTCAACCCGGCGACCGACTCAACGCTGATTTTAGGGCTGGAAGCGCAGCGCCGCGGCCACCGGCTGTATTATTATACCGCTCCGGAATTGTACTTAATGCAGGGCAGGGTCTATGCACCGCTCACAGGGATGACATTTTCTCCGCCCGGCGGCGCGGATGGCTGGTATCGCTTTGGTGAGCCGGAAATCCGCGACCTTGGGGAAATGGATGTGGTACTGATGCGTCAGGATCCGCCGTTTAATATGGCGTATCTGACGGCGACCTGGCTGCTGGAGCGTATCCATCCCGAAACGCTGGTGGTCAATGACCCCCTCCATGTACGCAACGCGCCGGAGAAGCTCTTTCCGCTGATATTCGCCGCCTATATGCCTGAAACCCTCATTGCATCGCACGTCGGGCCGGTGCGGGATTTTCTTGCTGAGACAGGGGACGTGGTGATTAAGCCGCTTTACGGGCATGGGGGGTACGGGGTGTTCCGTTTGCGCCCCGGTGATGAGAATGTGCCGCCGCTGCTGGAGCATTTGTTTTCAGAGGGCGATGTGCCGTATGTCGTGCAGCTCTATCTGCCTGAAGTGCGCGAGCGCGATTGCCGGGTGATTCTGGTTGACGGCAAAATGGAAGCGGCATTCGGGCGCATCCCGGCGGAGGGCGATACGCGGGCCAATACGCGGGCCGGGGGCAGGGCGGTCAGGGCGGAACTGAACGCCCGCCAGATGGAAATCTGCGAGGCGGTTGGCACGGCGTGCCGCGAGCGGGGGATATTATTCGCCGGACTGGATCTGATAGGCGATTACCTGACGGAAATTAACATCACCTCGCCGACGGGCATGCGCTTTGCGATGGATTTATATGGGGCGAAGCCGGATGTTGCTTTCTGGGATGCGGTGGAAAAAAGAAGATAAAGCGATTCTTGAATAAAGGTATTGCCTTAAACGGCAATTGCTGGCTCAGCCCGGCGGTCAAAAAACGCCCGCACCACGCTGGCGGTGACGGCGGGCGGCATCGCCCGTCAGATCGTGCGTCCCGCGCACCGGTTGAAGGAGTTTGCTCATTGCCCCCTCATATACCAGCATTTCGTGTGCGGCAACGGCCAACAAATCCTTAACGCCTTAATAATTCTGTCATGATCGGCTGATATAATGGGAAACCATATCAAAAAAAGCAGGAAAATCATGAGTGCGGAAGGCAATGATCTCAACCGGATACAATCCTTCCCGACCGAAGAGAGGCAGAAAATGGCACAGCAGGAAGAACGTGAACTCGTAAACCTGGGTAGACTCGAGAAAGGCGGAGAGGTGTATGAAAGGGCGCTGATTGCTGAAACCCTGAGCAGTTTCGGCAATACCGCGTCGCTGAAATCCATCAACGGCGCGGTGTTTCTTGAGCAGGAACATTATGCCGTCATCCGCACCGGCGAGGGAAAAGTCCGGGTGTTTGCCGAAATCCAGCATGACGCCGACGTCTATAACCCCAAAAAAACGCCCCGCGGCCAGTCTTTCAGTATCACTGAGGGTGAAAATCAGGAGAAAAATAACCAGAAAAACCCTTTATCCACCGGGTTTAAAGCCAGCGCGTTCGTTGAACTGAAACTCAACACCGAGCAGCAGCAAAAACTCGATGTACAATTAACCAGACTTCAGGGCAGCGATCCTTCCGAAACCGTAAAACGCCTGCAGAAAGGCAATAAGACCGCCCTGAACGCTAAGGACGAAATGCTGAAAATACTTCCGTCTGTTAACGCCGCCCATGTTAAGCGCGACGATGCCGGGGTAGCGAATGTCCAACTGGTCTTTCCGCCAAACTCCTTTGCGAACGAGGGCGATCTTAATACGCTGAACGTGCTTGACCGGGGAAACCTGACCCGGCAATCCCTCCACGTCATGCCGTTTATCGAGCGCACCGAGGAAACCGTATCGCAGCTTGGGCTGGGCGAACATCGCTACGAGGTGACCGGCTATTCCATCGGGCGGGCTAACGCGATGCGCGCCGAGCAGTTGCTGGATCATCAATGCGTGGACGGTATTCCCATCCAGCAAACACAGGGCATTTATATCGAGACTGTCGGCGGAACGGACAACCAGCTTACCAATCTCATTTCAATGATCGCAAAGCAGCGGGGTGGCAAACCCCTGACGGAGCAGGAGCTTGCCAGTATCCAGAAAGAATATTACGCGGGTAATACCGGCATCACGCTTACCACGAAAAGCGGGCAGAAAATCAGCATGCGCAGTTTCTGGACGGCACAAGACCCTTACGTCAGTTCACCCCCGGTTCCAGACCAGAAAGATTTGCACCATGTGCTTTTCCCCGAATACGGGCCGGGGCTGGGACAAAAAATCTTTCCCTCAAGTCCGAGCGTCAAACCACATTATACGGAAAACATGGCAAACCTGACCCGCGATCAGGGCGGGCTTTTTCATAGCGGCCCTGAGAGTGAGGCGGAACACATCCCCTCCGTGGAAGAACGGCGCGACCCGACGCGTTATGGTAATGAGCGCGGGCCGCTTGATATGCCCATACCGCATGAAGATAAAATACGTAATATCGGGCTTCGGGGTATTACTGCGGCTCTGTCGGGTGCAGAGACATTATGGCAGCGCGTTCCGGAGGAAAAACTCGACCCAAACGGCGCACGCATCGGGTTGCTGGAGCAGATGCAAGGCTGCCGGCATCTCACCCCGGAAGCGATGGAAGCGGCGCGGGCGGCGCAGCTTGGCGCAACCGGCGTCGGCAACCCGCAGCCTGCTTCACCGACACAGCAACCTGATCCCGGCAACACGCATCAGACGCCGGAGACCGGGCCTGATGGGCGCACGCCCAAATAATCACACCGCAGCGCTTCGTTTCGCATAGCTGCGCGCCACGTAAGCCTCGACCATCGCCTGAAACTCCCCGGCGATATTGTCGCCTCGCAGCGTCGCGGTTTTTTTGCCGTCTTCAAAGACCGGCGCGACGGGCGATTCCCCCGTGCCCGGCAGCGAAATCCCGATATTGGCGTGGCGCGATTCGCCCGGCCCGTTGACGATGCAGCCCATCACCGCCACATCCATTGTCTCCACCCCTTCATATTCCGTGCGCCATACCGGCATGCGCGCCTGTAGCCAGTGCCCGATGGATTCGGCAAGCTGCTGGAAATAGGTGCTGGTGGTGCGCCCGCAACCGGGGCAGGCCGTCACCTGCGGCATGAAAGAGCGCAACCCCAGCGATTGCAGAATATCCTGCGCTACGCGGACTTCCTCACTGCGCGGGCCGCCGGGGCGCGGGGTAAGCGATACGCGAATCGTGTCGCCGATGCCCTCCGCCAGCAGCACGGAAAGCGCCGCCGCCGAAGAAACGATGCCCTTGACGCCCATGCCCGCCTCGGTCAACCCCAGATGCAAGGCATAACCGCAGCGCCGCGCCAGTTCGCGGTAGACGGCGATAAGCTCAGGAACCTTGCTCACCTTGCAGGAGATGAGGATGCGCTCGGGGCCAAGGCCGATATGCTCCGCTGCCTGCGCGCTCTCCAGCGCCGAGGTCACCAGCGCCTCGCGGGCCACTGCGGCGGCGTCGAGCGGCTCGGGGCGCGACGCGTGGATGAAAACGCGTCGCGCCAGCACCGCCTGATCGAGACTGCCCCAGTTGACGCCGATTCGCACCGGTTTGCCGTAGCGCAAAGCCGCTTCGATCATGGCGGCGAATTGCCGGTCGTGCTTTTCCCCGAAACCGACATTGCCCGGGTTGATACGGTATTTCGCCAGCGCTTCGGCCATCGCGGGGTAATCCGCCAGCAGGCGATGGCCGTTATAATGGAAATCGCCGATCAGCGGCACGCGGCATCCGGCGGCGTCAAGTTGCTCGCGGATATGCGGCACGGCGGCGGCGGATTCTTCGTTGTTGACGGTGATGCGCACCAGCTCCGATCCGGCTTCGGCCAGCTCTTTCACCTGCACAACGGTTGAGGATATATCCGCCGTGTCGGTATTGGTCATGGACTGCACGACAATGGGAGCGCCGCCGCCGATTGTCACCCCTGCAATCTCAACACGATGGGTCGCGGTCATGACAGCCATGCGAAAAGATAAACCGGCTCATCCAGCCGCAAAATCGTCGGCATCGGGATCTGGCCGTATTCCGCCTGCCCGCTTTCATCCGCGTAACAGGGCGGCCAGCCTTCGTAAAACGGCGCCAGCACGCAGGGCGAGGAGAAAATATCCGTCTGCGGCAGGGCATCCTCAGCCAGCAGGGGTTGCAGAGTTTCCGGCAATGGCCTGACCAGTTCGACCGGCTTGCTTTTCGTGGGCACGACCCGCCGCTCATGGAACTGCCAGGCAACCAGCAGGCCGATACCGATCGCCAGCGAGAGCATCACCGCGGCGCGGATACGCAGCGGTTCCTGCTTTCCCGAAGAAACGGAAGCGACTTTTTTAACCCGCGCCTCGGGTGTGACCAGTTGCAGCATGGTGTCAATATTGACCCCGAGGAAAGAAGCATACATACGAAGATAGCCTTTAGCGTAAGTAGAGCCGCCGGGAATTTCGGAAAGCGCACCCTTTTCAATCGCGGTGATAATAGCCGGTTTCACCCGAATCGCCGCCGCCGCGTCAACAATTGCGATGTCATGGCTCTCTCGCGCTCCCTGCAACAGCGCGCCGATACCCTCATAATCCGGGCGCTTGCCTGTGATCACCGACTCATGGAGCGCGGCACGCATTTCCCGAATGGGTTGAGCTGCCGTCATGACGCGATAGCCTCCCGTCTTAAAAATGCCTCCGCCTGCTCCAGCAACTCGGCGATAATCTCGCGCATCGGCTGGATTTTGGTGACCATCCCCACGCTCTGCCCGGCCATTACCGAGCCGCTTTCCACATCTCCGTCTTTTGCGGCGCGGCGCAACGCCCCGGCCCAGAAATGCTCGATTTTCAGTTGCGCTTCCTTTTTATCGAGCGCCCCTGAACGGTATTCGCCGATCACTTCATGCTGAAACCGGATGAAGTCGCCGGTAGCCCGGTTGGCGATAGCGCGCACGGGAATTACCGGAAATTCG
This sequence comes from Alphaproteobacteria bacterium, assembly GCA_021730835.1. Lineage (GTDB taxonomy): Bacteria > Pseudomonadota > Alphaproteobacteria > Rickettsiales > UBA998 > JAKFYP01. Next base: position 985 of record JAKFYP010000120.1, on the reverse strand, counting down.
GGATCAACCTGCATTGAGGCCACTGCATCGCGGGAAGCGCTTCTGATAAAGCATTCCTTGAATTTCGGGTGGGCAATGGATTCCTCAGCACAGACGAACCTTGTCCCCAACTGTACGCCGGAAGCTCCCATCTCAAGATAGGAGACCATCGCCTCGCCCCGGCTGATACCCCCGGCGACAAACACCGGCACATGGCGAATCGCGGGCAATATCTCCTGCGCCAGCACCGAGGTGGAAACCGGGCCGATATGCCCGCCCGCCTCCGAGCCTTCGATCACCAGCGCCCCGGCCCCCATGCTCACCAGCTTTTGCCCGATGCGGGCTGAGGGAGCAAAACAGATGACTTTCGCGCCCTTGTCGCGGGCGGCGGCAATGGTCGGAGCTTTGGGAATCCCTCCGGCAAAGACGATATGCGAAACCTCGTGCTGCTTGCAGATTCCAATCAGCGCATCGAGTTCGGGGTGCATCAGAATCAGATTAACGCCGAAAGGTTTATCCGTCATCGCCTTCGTAGCGGCGATTTCCTCAGCCAGTATGTTGGGCGGCATCGCGCCGCAGGCCAGCACGCCGAAGCCCCCGGCATTGGAAAGCGCTGAGACCAGATGGCGCTCGGAAACCCAAGTCATCGCCCCGCCGAGGATGGCGTATTCACAGCCGAGAAACTCCCGGCCCTGCTGCCAGAGGTAATTGAGTCGCGTGCGTTCGGCGGATGATGACATGGCAATGTTTTTTCTCCCCATGTTCTATATCCTTATTCCCATGCCATGACAACGACTCGATCACCTTCCTGTATCATGCGTGGCAATTCCCTCGCGCTTTCAGTCGCGGGCGATAGCCGATTTGATTTATATGCAGCCACACTACTGTCCGGTTAAGTATCGAATAGATTCAATTGTTTAGCAAGTTCGATGTTTTGGTTTTGCGGGTCATCGTTGTAGAGGGCGCAGGAAAGCTCGATTTTTTCGAACGAGTGGACGGACAAAAT
>JAKFYP010000151.1 GCA_021730835.1 Alphaproteobacteria bacterium | reverse complement strand
AACACCATTTTCCGCCATTTCTTTGGTCAGGTCGTAGATAAGATGCGTCAGCGGCGCACAATGCTGCATTTGTTCGTTGCCGATTTGCACTTCGGCGATGCTCCCTTTCAGATCGGGTAGGGCATCACCCGGTTTGCGCGGAAGGCAGAAGAATGTTTTCCGGTCAAAATACCCATGTCGTTTGACATTCAGCGGCCCCCGATGAGTGGCTTTCTCATGCATCTCCGGTGGAAGCAATTTCTGTACCCGTTCCTCAAGCAGCCGGTTAAACGGGTCTATCAGGGCGGGATCCTTCAATGCCACGTTCAGACGGTTGATATCGCATATTTCAGCGGCGTTCAGGTGATACTCAACCGGCGGCGTATTCAGGTCAACAATTTTCTTTATGGCGGAACTCTCGTTTTTAGCGCCCGGATTATGGATCAGGAAAATATCCCCAAAAGCCTTATTCATTTCTTCAATGCGCGGATCGCGGGGCTGAAAGCGAAAACGCGTGTTTTTTGTGTCTTGCGCCTGCTCATCGCCCTGACCGGGCGGCTCCGGGGCCGGTTCGTCGTAGCGCCCGTGGCTTCGCCAGTCCTGTATGTCGCGCTCATAGCTATCCCACGCCGTGACGAATTTCTGGACGAAATCCTGATATTCCCCGATTTTATCATCGGCAACGAAATGGCGGCGGGTTGCGATCAATCCTTTGTCTCTGAACTCCTGAACAATCTTAAACAGCGCTTCTTTTTTCTCCGCATCGGTAGCGTCCGCCGGAATGGCGCCTAGCCTTTCCTCCAGCCGCGTGATGGTGGCAACGCTACCAAGATCCTCGTCATTCAGCGGCCTCAGCAATTCCTGCACTTTAACGATGTTCTGCGCCGAAACGCCGCTTAGCAATTTTTGATACAAGACCAGTTCAAGGCAGGTATCGACGACGATATCCACCAGTTGATCCTGACGCTCATAGATAGAATCCATCACCGAGCGCATGACCAACGCATCTCCCTCCTGCACCGGATAAAGCCCGCTCATCATGGTCTCAAGCGGCAATTCCGTGCCCTGAACGCTTTGGGTGTAGCGGGCTTTTGCCGTGCGTTTATCCGGCTGGGGCGGGGAATCGGTAGAGGCGCTCATGCTCAACCCTTCCTTCCGGTCAGGCGCACAATGCGTTCCCTAAATTCCCGTTCGCTGAGGGGGCTTGCCTTATGGGCAATATCGGCCACATCCATCGGGCAAAATCCTTTACCGGCATGGTAGATTTCGCCGGTCAGCCCTTCACCATCAGCCGTGGGCCGGATACGGCAGGGGCGCTCCTCCCACTCGTAAAAACCGATATAATCCGCAAACGGGTTTTTCATATTGAAAAGATAATGAGTGCTCAAGACCCTGCATGATAGCCGAAAAATGTGAAAAAACGATGACAGGCGGATGCTTTTATCCGGTCTGGCCAAATATTTCTGATTAAGCACCTCATCTTTAATGCAAAACAATATCAGCTAAAGGCCGATTCTTTCATGAAACTGTAACAATGCCCTGTTATAGTTAAGGATGCGGTACTGGGCTGAGTACGCCCGTGCGCCCGGAGTATTATGGATACGAAACACGAAAAAGCGACCTCGATCGAAGACCTCGCCAGAAAAATGGAGCGGGCGTCGGAAAAGCAGCTTCATGACGCCGAGCGCCGCAAGCCCGGTCAGGCGGCCGAGGAGAAAACCGTCAATTTTCTGGGTGTCCTGCCGGTATCCGAAGAACTGGCGGGGATGCTCGATATTTTTCTCGCCTGGGTCAAGCCGCATGTGCGCCTCGGCGCGGAACGCTGGATTCGTGAAAACGGGCCGGAGCATCTTGCAAAATTTGCCGGGGAGAGCCGGGCGGTTGCCGCCGCCGAACTGGCGGCCAATGTGGTCGGCTGGTCAACCGTCCTGACTGAACCGGCTTTGAAAGCCTATCATGTGCTGAAGGATTTTCAGGCCGGGCGTCATAAGCTGGCGCAGGATATGGCCCCATTGCTGAAAGCGGAAGGGTTGAAAGTCGCGCCCGCCTCACTGACGGATAAAAAACTACAGGGCAACGAAATCGTGCAGGTCGAACTGGCGAAACTTTATGAACACGCGAAGCATCAATGGTTTCAGGATGTGGTGACTTCGGCGATTGCCGCCATTCCGCAGGCGATCGTCAAGATTCAGGACGACCGCATGGAGAAGGACGGCCACGGTGGACGTAAGACGCATGAGACAGAGGATCAGTATCTTAAACGGCGGATGGCGGAGGTTCGTGAGGAATATAAAGATGATGATGAAGGGCGCAGAATTGCTCTTGCCCGCCTGAAAAACGAAACAGAGCGCAGCGGCAGGAACGGCCATAACAAACATGACGGCGAGTTTATGCGCGACGCATGGCGCAATCTCGGCTCACCGCTCGGCTCCATCGTCGGCAATACCATCAGGCTGAGTGACCGTGAGAAAGAGCGGGCGTCGCCGCTGCATGAGACGGTCTATCCGCGTATCCTCAAACTGCGGGCGGCGCAGGTTGATCAGCCCGAGCTTGGCCGGGTGGACGGCAAGCCGCTAAAAGAATTCCTGCTGCATCTTTTTCAGGATATTCATCCGAAAAACCGGGGCCGCGAGCCGCTGCATGACCGCTGGGACGAAGATCTGGAATGGGCGATGGATAAAATCGCCGGGGCGCTGAAGGACGGTATGGGGGCGGACGGCGTGGCCGAACTGATCGGGCGCAACCGGATTATCCTGAAAGAAGAGCGTTCGCTGCACAGCCGGGCCGAAATCGAGGATGCCATCGCCGAAACTAAAAAGAAATTCCCGTTTCGCCGCGATGTCGATCCGGATAAATACCTCGCCAGCTCGGTCTATACGGTGGATGAAATCAAGGCGCTGGAGAAAACGCTCAAAGGCGAGACACACGATGTGTTCGTGACCCTGTTCCCGCGCTCTGTGATGCTGAAGGCCGGGTATAAGGAGGAGATGCTTACGGAGGCGGAGAAGCGGGCCGATCAGGCCATAAAAGCCACGGCGGCGAAAGTTTTCCTCGATCTGGGTTCCATGCCGCCGGAGAAACTCAGGGCAGCCCATTATACCGATGAGGAAATCAAAACCATTGACCGTATCGCCCATGATGTACAGGCGAAAAAAGAAGATGCGCTTCCTGAGCATTTGCGTCACAGCGACAAGATGAAAGACGATATGCCGCATCTGCTGGTGGGCCATAAGCGGTACTGGCAGCTAATAGCCGATGGGCAACTGACGCCTGAGCAGATTTATCGTCAGGAGGTGGGGGAGAAGCTCTATCCAGAACGCCAGAAGGCCGAGGAAGAAGCCCGCAAGGAGGCTGAGAAAAAGGCGGAGGAAGCTAAAAAAGCGGCGGATAAGGAAGAGAAAGAGGAGAAGAAATCAGGCGACGAAAAAGCTAAAAGTGTGGATGAAGACAGGAAAGACGATACTAAAAAGGAAGAAAAAGAGAAACGCACCGACAATCAACATAAAGACACCGGGACGGAAAAATCCAAAAGTGACGCTTCCACAAACAACAATAAGCCGGATAAACCTGATTCACTTAAAAAGGCAGGTATCGGGAAAAGTGCGGCTTCGGCTGCGCGTGGCGACGACGAGGAAACGGAAAAAGAGCGTGATACGGTAAAGCGGGAGAAACCGACGCATCACGATGTCAGCCATCTGCATGCAGAGGATCGGATACATTCCAAAGAGCATGGCCGCCCGGTGCATGGCTAAGCCGGGTTTATTCACAAATATCCTACAGGGATCGCGGTCACGTCGCGTGAAAGCGGCACATCTTTCTCGACGAAACAGACGACCGCACCATGCCCGACTGGTTTACCAAGCTTTTCCAGAAGACGAAAATGCCGTGAAGCTGTGCGCGCAGGACTGGCGGTTTTTTTGAATTCTATCGGATAAAACGCTTCTCCCGTTTCAATCATCAGATCAACTTCGCGTTGATCCAGATCGCGGTAATAATAAAAATGCGGCGTTTTCCCATTATGCCAATAGCTCTTGAGGATTTCCGAAAACATATATGTCTCCAGAATTACACCGGACATTGCGCCCGTCTCCAATGAAGCGGCGGTCGGCCATTGCGTCAGATAGCTGCAAAGCCCCGTATCCAGAAAATACAGCTTCGGTGTTTTCACCAGCCGCTTGGTAACGTTTCGATAATAGGGTTGCAGCAGATAAATAAGGCCGGATGTTTCCAGCACGGATAGCCACGATTTCGCGGTTTTATGGTCAATATCCACATCACGCGCAATATCGGAATAGTTCAGCAATTGCCCTGTTCTGGCAGCAACGGCTCCCAAAAACCGGTTAAAGGCAATATCGTCCGTAATGTTCACGATATCGCGTACATCACGCTGAATATAAGTCTGGACATAGGATCTGTAAAAAATATCCCTATTCACTTCTGAAAACGGCATATGTTCGTCGGAACCGGAACCATCAGGATTCCCTGCTCCCGCTCCACTCCCGAAACCATACCCACTACCATCACCATCTCCGGCTCCATTGGCATCACCGGCAGCCCATAGCCTCGGAAAAGAACCGCGCCAAATACGTTCGTATATTTCAGGCAATGCTTTTGGTTTTTTAATTTGCGCTTTCGTGCGGTCTATCCATTCAAGTGTAGGCATGAAGGGTTCCGCCTGACCGGCGCGGTCATCCATTTCCGCCTGAGAAAGCCCAAGCAAGTCGATAATGGCAACGCGCCCCGCCAGACTTTCCGTGATCCCCTGCATCAGGTGGAATTTTTGCGAACCGGTGAGCCAGAACATTCCGTTCTTCTTTTCACGATCCACGATCACCTTAATCGCACTGAATAATTCCGGCGCATATTGCACCTCATCAATAATCAGAGGGGTTTTATGGGATTGCAGAAATAAGACGGGGTCATTACGCGCCAGATCACGCTGCTCTATATCGTCCAGCGTGACATAGTTGCGGTTACTTTCCATGCACATTTCAAGTAGAGTTGTTTTCCCCACCTGCCGTGGGCCGGTTACCAGCAACACTGGAAACGTGTCATTTATTTCCTCAACAACTCTGGCAAGAGAGCGGCGATACATCAAAAATCTCGTTTGTTTGGGAATCTACGCATAAAATAAACGAAACAAGGGGCGCGTACAAGAAAAAATGCTGGTTTTGTACTCAGCTCCCGGCTTTTTCCATAGCCTGCGCTCAGGCGACGCCCTGTTCGGCGGATTCGGTATACTCATCCTCATCCGGCGAGGCATCCGGCACTCTGGCGCGTTCCTCGGCGATCAACTCCTTTTTCAGGATTTTTCCAATGATGCTTTTGGGCAGGCTGTCGCGGAACTCAATGGCGGCAGGCAGTGCATAGGCGGAGATTTTATCCCTGAGGTAAGCTTTCAGTTCCGCCTCGCTCAGGGTGCTGTCTTCTTTCCTCACGACGAACGCCTTGGGAACCTGCCCGCGCATCCGGTGCTCAATGCCGATCACCGCGCATTCGGTGATATCGGGATGGGTATAGAGCACCTCCTCGATATTGCGCGGATAAATATTATAGCCGCCCGAGATAATCATTTCTTTCATCCGGTCAACGATGAAGAAATACCCCTGCGCATCCATATAGCCGACATCGCCGGTATGCAGCCTGCCGCCGCGCAACACCTCGTCGGTTTCCTCCTGTTTCTCCCAGTAACCACGCATAACTTGCGGGCCGGAAATACAAATCTCTCCGATTTCACCTTGCGGCAGGGCGGTCTTGCGGTCTTCCTTATCAACGATTTCCAGAATCGTGCCCGGCAGCGGCACGCCGATTGAGCCGGGTTTATTCTCACCCTCAATCGGATTGCAGGCGGCGACCGGCGCAGTCTCCGACAGGCCATAGCCCTCAAATAATGTACAGCCGGTCAGCGCCTCGAATTCCTTTTTTACCTCCACCGGCAGCGGCGCACCGCCCGAGATGCACATGCTCAGGGAGGAGAGATCAAAGCGCGAAAGCTTCGGGTAATTGAGAATGGTCGAAAACATGGTCGGCACGCCCGGCATCAGGGTCGGTTTGCGGGTGGCGATGTCTTCGAGCAGGCCACGCAACTCGAAACGCGGATGCAAGATCAGATGAAAGCCCGAGGCCAGCCCGAAATTCATGACCACCGTCATGGCAAAGACGTGAAACAGCGGCAGCGCACCCAGCACAATCTCCTCCCCCTCACGGGCCTTGCTGAACCACAGGCGGCATTGCGATACATTGGCGCTTAAATTCGCGTGGGTCAGCACGACGCCCTTGGGTACGCCGGTCGTGCCGCCGGTATATTGCAGCACGGCGATATCGCGCACCGGGTCAATCGGCGGGGAGGCGACGGTCGGCGGATAATCCAGCAGGCGAGCGAAGGAGGTATGGTTGTCGTCGTTGGGGTAGCGGGCGATTTCCTTGGATTTAGCCATCGCATAGAGCGCCGCTTTGGCAGGAGGC
>JAKFYP010000069.1 GCA_021730835.1 Alphaproteobacteria bacterium | reverse complement strand
TCGCCATGGCCATCGGCTTCAATATGAGAAAGATCCTCCGCCGGATCTTTTTGTGGCTGCTCGCCAGATGCATCTTGGCGCGCCTACAACCCGCCATGATATGAATAGGCGCTTCTTTAGGGGTGACCAATTAGCTATAACAGGTAATGCAGCCGAAAGTGGCAATATCGGCTATTTCAGCGGCAGTGCGCCGACCATGCGCACCTGCTTGAGCGCCACGAACAGCATCGAAATGTCGTGCATATCGGAGGAGCGCAACTCGTCGATCATGCCGAGATAACGGTCAATCGGTTGTTTGTGCATTGCATACCAGTCCTCGACGGTGGCGGCGCAGACATCGTCCTTGCACATATTCTCGATCACCGAGAGGCTGAGGCGGCGCTGCTCGTCGAACAGATCGGTAATGATGCCCTTAATGGCGATTTTATCCCACGGAGAATCCACGGTAAATCCATGTGCCCGCGATCTGAGCCAGCCCATATGCAGACGCTTGCCAAGCTGGTAGTAAACCCGCCCGACGACTTCCACGCTGAGTTTGGCTTTATTGGCGGCCAGCACCACGTCGCAGGCCGAATTAAGCGCCTCGACCCCGGCGATTTTCGCAGCCAGCTTTGCCGGTGTGCCGAGCCTGACCAGATGCTCCTGACGGCTCTGATAATGCTCACGGATGACCGGGGAGATGATTTTAGGAAACATCCCGGCGAAAACGCGGATGCCGTCGGCATATTCGCGCATGACATAACCCATATCGAGCGGCTGCGGGCAGTTACGTAAAAACCAGACCGTGCCGCGCTCCAACAGCCGGTTGACATCGTTGAACATCTCCGCCTGTGCCTCGGCCGGAATCTTGCCGTCAAGCGCTTCGATTTCCTGCCACCATTCGCGCAGGCCGAACGCATCGCGGGTAGCGGTATAAGCGCGGGCGATATCGCAGCCCTTGCGGCCTGTATCGCGCATGACGGTGTGAAAGAAGGTGATTCCGGCGCGGTTGATGATGCTGTTGGTAACGCTGGTAGCGATAATCTCGCGCCGCAACCGGTGAGAGAGGATTTCCTTCTCGTAAGCAACGCTCATCTCATCGGGAAAATAACGCAATAAATCTTCCGCGAAATAATCCGAGTCTGGCAATTTGGAGTCCAGCACATCATCATACAGGCTCAGTTTGGCATAAGATAACAGCACCGCCAGTTCGGGGCGGGTCAGCCCACGTTTTTCGGCGCGCATCTGCTGCAGGTCACGATCAGAGGGGAGAAATTCAACGGCGCGGTTGAGGCGTCCCTCTTTCTCCAGCGTGCGAATCATCCGCGCCTGCGCTTCAAGCGCATCATACCCCTGCCGCTCGGCAATCGTAATGGCCTGCGTCTGAAGGCGGTTATCGCGCAATACCAGTTCCGCCACCTCTCCGGTCATTTGCTCCAGCAGGGTATTGCGCTGCTTACGTGTGAGCTTTTTTCTGCGCTCGACTTCCGTCAGGGCGATCTTGATATTGACCTCGTGATCCGAGCAATCAACGCCCGCTGAGTTGTCAATCGCATCGGTATTGAGTTTGCCGCCGTTGCGTGCGTATTCAATGCGTCCGCGCTGAGTGAAGCCGAGATTGCCGCCTTCGCCGACTACCTTGCAGCGCAACTCCGAGCCGTTAACCCGCAAGCTGTCATTGGCCCGGTCGCCGACCGCCTCGTTGCTCTCCGCCTCCGACTTGACGTAAGTGCCGATCCCGCCGTTCCACAGCAGATCCACCGGGCTTTTGAGGATCAGCCGGATTACCTCATCCGGTGAGCCTTGCGACACGCCGGTATCGAGTATGGTCTGTATCTCCTTGCTTAGCGTAATGTTTTTGGCGCTGCGCTCGAAGATGCCGCCACCTTTGGAGATCAACTGCTTATTGTAACTATCCCAGCCAAGCTGATCCTTAAACAGGCGTTTGCGTTCTTTGAAACTTGCCGCCGCATCCGGGGAGGGATCGAAAAAGATATGGCGGTGATTGAACGCCGCAACCAGCCTGATATGCTTCGACAATAACATCCCGTTGCCGAAGACATCGCCGCCCATATCGCCGATTCCGGCCACGGTGAAATCCTCTTTGGATATATCCTTGCCTGCCTCATGGAAATGGCGTTCGACGCTTACCCATGCGCCACGGGCGGTAATGCCCATTGCCTTATGATCGTAACCCACCGATCCGCCCGAGGCGAAGGCATCGCCGAGCCAGAAAAGGTAGCTCTCCGACAAGCCGTTGGCAATGTCGGAGAAGCTGGCCGTACCTTTATCGGCGGCCACCACCAAATAGGGATCGTCGTCGTCGTAGAGGACCACCTGTTTCGGGTGAACGATCCGGCCATTGACGATGTTATCGGTAATGTCGAGCAGGCCGGAGAGAAATTGCCGATAGCAGAAAATACCCTCCTCCTGCAACGCGGCGCGGCCTCCTTCGGTCGGCGGGCATTTGACCACGAAGCCGCCCTTGGAGCCGACCGGCACGATCACCGCGTTTTTGACCATCTGGGCTTTCATCAGGCCGAGCACTTCGGTGCGGAAATCCTCATGCCGGTCGGACCAGCGCAGGCCGCCCCGGGCGACTTTCCCGCCTCGCAGATGGATGCCTTCGGTGCGAAGTGAGTAGACGAAAATTTCCGCGTAGGGTAGGGGGAGCGGCAGGCCGGGCACATCGGCAGAGCGGAACTTGAAAGAGACATAAGGCTTGATGCCGCCTTCTTCGCCGGTTTGGAAATAATTGGTGCGCAACGTCGCCATGATCGCTGCTGAGAAACGTCGGATAATCCGGTCTTCCGCCAGATTGCCGACTTCCGCGAGGTCGTGCATGATGCGCTTGCCGATCTCCTCGCATTCGGGTTTCCCGTCGCCGCGGGCCGGATCGAACCGCGCCATAAACATTCCCACCAGTTGCGCTGAAAGCAAGGGATGTGCTGCCAGCGCCGAGGCGACGTAACCCTCACTGTAGGAAAGCCCCGCCTGCCGCAGATACTTGCCGTAAGCGCGCAGCAGCGTAACCTGCCGCCAGTCAAGCCCGGCGCAGAGCACCAGCGCGTTATAGCCGTCGTTTTCCATCTCACCGCACCAGACGCGCACCAGCGCTTCCTCAAACAGCGCCTTGACCTCATGCAGGCTGACCGGACGAGAATCTTTCAGCGTCAGGTGGAAATCGCGCACCGTTACCGTCACGGGGGTTTTAAGATTGGCAGTCAGCGGGAAGGTCACCACATCCATCACCCGGCAACCCATATTCTCGAGCACCGGCAGGATTTCCGACAGCGTAGCGCTTTCCACGGCGGTATAGAGCTTGAGGTGGAATTTTCCCTCATCCCCCGGTAACCGGAATAAATTGACTTCGGGCCGCCCCGACTCGATACAGGTCATCACCTTATGGATATCCTCAAAGCCGGTCTCGGGCGGGGTGACGTTGATATAATGTTTCGGAAAGGCATCCCGGAAAATCCGGTAGAGCGATTCGCCTTTCGCATCGCCCAGCCGGGCCACCAGAATTTCCCGCAGGGAGTCAATCCAGAAATTGACGATCAGGGCAATTTCCTGCTGTATCGCCCGATGATCAAATTTGGGGATATGGCCGGGATTGGTACGGATCACATAATGCACGCGGGCCAGTGGTGATTCGGTAAGCTGGGTGTAAAAATCGCTGACTTTACCATCAAGTGCGCGCTCCAGCACACCGGCGATTTCCCGGCGCACGAAGGTATTGAATTTATCACGCGGCATATAGACGAAGGCACTGACGAAACGCTCGTATTTGTCGCGCCGCAAAAACAGCCCGACTTCAGGCCGTGCTTCCAGCGACATGACGCCGAGGCTGATGGCATAAAGGTCGTCTTCGCTGATCTGAAATAACTCGTCACGCGGGAAGAATTCCAGAATTGCCGTGAGCGCCTTGGCGTTATGGCTGGCCGGGGCGAAATCGGCGCGCTCCAGCGTGCGGGCAATTTTGCGGCGAATGAACGGAATACCATCGGCGCGCTCGTAATAGACGATAGAGGTGAATAAGCCGAGAAAGCGGTGCTCGCCGATGACTTTGCCTTTCGCATCGAGTTTCTTGATGCTGACGTAATCCATATGCGCCGGGCGATGGACGATGGATTTCTGGCTTGACTTGGTGATCTCAATGACCTGCGGCGTTAAGGCAAAATGCTGCATTTCCTTGGGGATCGAAGCCAGCCCGCGATGGCGTTCCTTGCCGTCGGGGGCGCGGAAAATCCCCAGTTCCGAATCGCCGACCACACTGAGTTTTTCCTTGCCCGCCTTGTCAAAAAACCGGTATTCGACATGGCCAAGAAAAACGAAATTTCCCTGCATCAGCCAGCCGAGGAAATCTACTCCCTCGTCGCGCTGGGCCTTGTCAATGGTCGGTACGTCGAGCCGTGAGACATCCCGGCGCACCGCCTCGCAATGTGAAAGCAGTTTCTTCCAGTCGGCTACGGCCAGCGACACATAATCCAGCACATATTCCAGATCGGCCTGCAATTGCGGTGGCGTCACATCTTCCGGCAGCGGCGACACCAGAAAATAAATCAACGATTCCACCGAGGCGTCTTTTTTTCTTCGGCATTCCTCATGATCTTCAACCAGCCCGGTCAGTTTGCCTTTGGCATCCCGCGTCACGCCGATCTGCGGATGCAGCGTTTCATAGATGGTGAACCCCTGCCGGGTCAGTTCCGCCGACAGGGAATCCACCAGAAAGGGTTTATCGTGGTTGAGAAGCTGAATCGCCGTATGGGAACGTTTCGCCGTCGCTTCCGGTGCGCCGGGCGTATAGATACGAATTTTCGGTTGCTCCCCCGGCGCACGCTGTTTCAAAAACGCATGGCATGAGGCAAGAATCGCCGCCGCCTGCTTCGGCTCCAGCCGCTCAAGGTCGGTAAACGGCATGCGGGCGAAAAACTGACGGGCCAGCGCAGTATATTCGGCGGATACCTTGCCTTTTGCCTCCTTCAGCACGGCGGCGATGGTTTTTTCAAACAGGCGATGATAACGATCAGTGGGCATGAAATGTGATGGGGTGAGAACCGGAAAGCGGGTAGCAGACCATGTCTGAAGACAAAAAACAACCGAAAACAGACATGCTCCGGCTCTCAAAGCGGCTTCAATTGCCCGATGTCACAAAAGCTTAACGTAAAATAGATATAATGCACGTTATGCCCTACACCGGACAGGATTACGCGCAAGCGCCAAAGCAGGATATGGTGACCGCCATCGGGATGCGGCTGGCCATGTTCGACGTGGTGAAACGATGGGACGCGCTGCCAGAGGACCAGAAAACCGCTGAGAAGGCGCGGAAGCTGATTATTCAGGCTCCGCTCGATCATGCGTTGCTACAGGCGGCGGGCACGCAGGAAATCGTCAGCCGTTTTTACGCGGATATTGCGCATAAAAATTCCGATGCGGATATTGTCTGGTTTGTCAATGACATCGGAAAGGCGGATATCACCAGGCTCGAGCAGAGCTTGCAACACAATAAGCCCGGGGCGCTGGCAAAGGCCGCCGGGGCATTCAGCAAGGCTTCGCGCCAGCATCTGCAAATGGGTACGGTGACGGAAACCTTCAGAAATTTTCTGAAGGATCATCAGGAGAAACTGGCGGATATCGTCATTGAGCCAAAGCCTCTGAGGGACGCGCAGGCACAGATGATTGATGATTATGAGCGAAAATTCCGCACCGCCGATACATGGGATGACCGGCTATACCGTATCCTGCCTTCGGGGATAGGGCGTTATTTCCAGAAAAAACTCGGCATTGCCTATCCTGCCGTGACGCAACATATCGCCGAATTCGACCCCGAAAAAGAGAGGCATCTGGGGCCGATCATCGGGGCGGCGCGGCGGCTGAGCGATGGCACTTCCAGAAATATAGATCAGGATATTAGAAGTATTCAAAACGAAGCGTCGCATATTGAGGGGTTGCGTGTTCCGGTCATCAGCGGGAACAATGTATCGGATGAGCAGGCAAAAAAGATCGGGCATGACGTGCTGGATGCCGTATTACGTTTACGCATGGATCATCCGGCTGCTACGCTGCCTGCCGAAAAGGAAGGAAAGGCGGAACCGGATACCTCGATGCACACCGCAATCAGTCAGGCGCGTCAGGTTGCCGCTTCCGGGGCGATGCTTGACCCGGCGTTTGACGGATCGGATATCTGGCTCCCTCACGGGCGTTGTCTTCAAAAAACATGCGACGATGCACAACGCAGCCCTCAGGAAATCGGCAATTACGCCTGATGGCGCGGCGGTGATGGAGGCGATGCGAAGTGCGTCGTCGGTAGAAGAGTTTCAGCGTTATCAGTCGATATATCTGCGGGTGAGCGCGGGGCTGGGTGTCGCGGCGATTGCGGCGGCATGGCTGGCGCAAGATTGCTCGCCCGAAGCATCCTAAAGGCGACGTCGCCGCGCAGGAGGAGTTTATTTTCTGACTTCCTCTGCTTCCGCTTTGGTTTCCGCCGGCCATTCAGAAGAGTTGTCGCTTACAGCATCGAATTCCTGTAACGGCTCGCAAATCAGGCTGTCTTGTTCGCGGCAGCCCA
>JAKFYP010000111.1 GCA_021730835.1 Alphaproteobacteria bacterium | reverse complement strand
AATTTCATAAAAATGTCACAATTCCGGTTGGCGATTCCGGCTATAATGGTCGAAATATTACCGTGAAGGAGTGGGTGGATTATGGCTGAGAATATTCCAATTGGTGACTTTTTATTCGGGATAATGGAAAAGATAAAGAACGCTCACAAAGGTAGCGCTGGTTTAGGCGAGATTTATGCGCAGAAGATGCTCATTCCCTATATGGAACACATCACAGATAGCTTGCCAAATTGCAAAGCTGCACCTAAGAGCATCGTTGACAGACTCGCAGACAATTTCGCTTCCAAAGTTAGTCATCATAAAATAGGGAACATGTTGCAGCCTTTGCAGGAAGCTTATCAACAAAAAATAGCTGAGGAAATCAGCCGGTTAGGCAACAAAATGCCTGGTTTAGATCGTCTGCGAGAAATGATTCAAACCGTCGTAGACGAAAATCCTGAGGCTAAGAGAAAACTGAACACCTGCCTGCAAGAATGCATTCAGGACGCCAATACTCACATAGATGAAGTGTTAAGAAAAGGCGCACAGGATGTCGCCGAAACAGAGGGATTCCTCAAAAAAGCATTTAACTTCAAAACGGCGGAAGGTGAATTACGCTGGGGCAAGATCGGCGCGGTGACCGCCGCCGTGCTGGCTGCTGTCGGTATCGCCTACTTCGCCACCCGCCAAAAGGAAGAGCCGGAGCCCAAAAAGGGTTCCTGGGAAGATCGTACCCAGCCCAAGGAAGCACCACAAGGTCTACAGCTATAACCCTCAAAACCCTTGCATCGCCTGACAAACTGTACTAAAAAGCGCTCCTTTACGTTCAATTCAGGAGTGGCGCATGGCAAGGGTAACCGTCGAAGATTGCATTGAAAACGTTCCCAACCGGTTCGAACTGGTGGTGCTGGCCGCTCAGCGGGCCAAGCAGATTTCCGGCGGCGCGCCGCTGATGATTGACCGCGATAACGACAAGGACGCCGTTGTCGCCCTGCGTGAGATTGCCGACCGTGCGATTGATATCGAACAGCTCAACGAGGATATTATCCAGAGCAACTGCACACGCCATGCCGGGGAGGAGTTCGAGGCCATTCCGTTCGCCGGGGAGATGCAGGACGAGGTTTCCCGCGATATCGCCGGTCTGATGGCGGAAGAAAGCGGCCCGAAAACCCTTTCCGAGGAAGACGTGGAGGATATTGACGGGCTTTCCTTCGAGGATGAGAATATTGACGTGGAAGATTAGGCCGTTTGCTCACCGCGATTGCCCCGGCAAAAATCAACCTCTCCCTGCATCTGACAGGCAGGCGCGAAGACGGGTATCATTTACTCGACAGTCTGGTTGCCTTCACGCACCGCGGCGACCGCCTGACGGTTTCCCCCGCCCCTGCCCTGTCGCTTGAAGTCAGCGGCCCGTTTGCCTCCCATATGCCGGACCGCCCTGATGACAACCTTGTCCTGAAGGCGGCGCGGCGGCTGCAAACCCATACCGGTATCTCGCAAGGCGCGCATATCATGCTGGAAAAACACCTGCCCGCCGGAGCCGGTCTGGGCGGCGGCTCAAGCGATGCGGCGATGGCGGCGCGGCTGCTCTGCCGGTTATGGAATATCTCCCCCGATGAGCAAACGCTGGCAACGTGGCTTTTGCCGCTCGGGGCCGATCTGCCGGTCTGCCTTTATGGCAGACCCGCCCGCATGCAGGGCATCGGCGAGCAACTCAGCCCGGCAGCAGCCCCTGCCCTGCCCGTCCTGCTCGTCTGGCCGGGGCAGGCGCTTGCCACCGGTGAGGTGTACCAACAGGCCTCTATCCCTGAGATACATGGGTATTCCGCCGGTGATTTCCGCAATGCAGGCAACGATTTGCAAGCTCCCGCCATCGCGTTATGCCCCGTCATCGGTGAGGTTATCGCAGCGCTTGGCGCGCAGCCGGGATGCACGCTGGCGCGCATGAGCGGCAGCGGTTCGGCCTGTTTCGGGCTGTTTGCAACGGACGAGCGGGCCGCACTTGCCGCCGCCGCCCTGAGCGGGCAATATCCGCACTGGTGGATGATGGCCACCGCAATTGCCGAAAATGAGGAGATGCCCTATGCCGATGCACGCTGAGGAAATTACCCGCCGTATTAAGGCTACCCTGCCCGATGCCGGGGTGACGCTCACCGCTCTGGCCGGGGATGACGATCACTGGCAGGTAACGGTGACATCCGCTACTTTCGCCGGACTATCCCGCGTACAGCAACATAAACGGGTGATGGAGGCGCTGGGTTCCGATCTGGGCACGACCCTGCATGCGCTGAGTATTCGCACCATCGCCTGCGAATCCTCATAAGAAAAGATGGTGTTCCCCTGCGGACTAAACCTGAACCGCCTGAAGCAATTACAGGTGGCTATATAGCTAATTACCTTTATGCTTGCGCATAAAGGTAGTGCGCCGCATAGGCGGCGCGCCCGCAGTCGCGGACGATAGCCGATTTGGTTGATGTACAGTCATAAAGTGAATCGGCTATATAACAAAAGCAAGCTTTTATTATCCACAAGGTGAAAAAACAAGATTATTTTAACTAAAAGTTTAAGAAAAGTCAACTAAAATCCGCGCAGCCTGCCCGCCTCCCTTTCGCGGGTAAGCCAATGACGCGTCCGAAGGCGAGGCGGCGAGGACGTTTGCACTCACCCCACCCGCTCAATATCGGCCCCGCAGGCGGCGAGTTTTTCCTCCAGCCGCTCATAGCCCCGGTCAAGGTGATAGACCCGGTGAATCAGCGTATCGCCCTTGGCCGCCAGCGCCGCGATAACCAAAGATACCGAGGCGCGCAGATCGGTCGCCATCACCTCCGCCCCGCGCAGGTTACGCACGCCCCGAACCATCGCCGAGCGCCCGTGCACGTTGATATTGGCTCCCATGCGCACCAGTTCCGGCACGTGCATGAAACGGTTTTCAAAAACGGTTTCGGTAATCATTGACGCGCCTCGCGCCCGCGACATCAATGCCATGAACTGCGCCTGCATATCGGTCGGAAAGCCGGGATGCGGCTGCGTCATCACATCCACGCCGCGAATACCGTCCGGGCAGGAAACACGCAGGCCTTTTTTCGTATCGCTGAACTGTACTCCGGCTTCCTCGTATTTCTCAATGACCGGCAGCAGCATGGCGCGATCCGCCCCGGTGAGTTCGACTACCCCGTGCGTTACCGCCGCGCAGGTGATGTACGTCCCCATCTCGATACGATCCGCCACCACCCGGTGCGATGCGCCATGCAGCTTTTTCTTACCCCGAATCGTCATACGGCTTGTGCCGATGCCCTCGATTTCCGCCCCCATCGCAGCGAGGCAGCGGGCGAGGTCGGCAACTTCCGGCTCGCGGGCGGCGTTGGTGATGGTCGTCGTTCCATCGGCAAGGCAAGCCGCCATCAGGATATTTTCCGTCGCGCCGACCGATACCTGATCGAAAATAATATTCGCGCCCTTCAGCCTGCCCTTAACCGAAGCATGCACATAGCCGTCGCGCAGTTTGATGGAAGCCCCCATCTCTTCGAGCGCTTTAAGGTGCATGTCAATGGGCCGCGTGCCGATAGCGCAGCCCCCCGGCAATGACACCTCCGCCTTGCCGAAGCGGGCTAATAGCGGCCCGAGCACCAGCACCGAGGCCCGCATGGTACGCACCAGTTCATAAGGCGCTTTGACGTTTTCAACTCCGGCCGCGCACAGCGTCATCTTGTGCTTGCGCCGCTCGCAGGTCGCCCCGTGCTGCTCCAGAAGTTTCGCCATCGTGGCGATGTCGGCCAGCTCGGGCATATTGGAAAGCTCCAGCGGCTTATCGGTCAGCAGGCAGGCGGCCATCAGCGGCAGAGCGGCGTTCTTCGCCCCGCTGATCGGAATGACGCCCTGTAGCGCCCTGCCCCCGGTGATGCGTATTTTATCCATAAGAGCCTATACCTTTTCCACCCTCGGCAGGGTAACGCCCTGCTGGTGCATGTATTTTCCCTTACGGTCGCCGTAGGAGGTTTCGCAAACGGAATCCGCTTTTAAAAACAGGAACTGGCAGGCCCCTTCATTGGCATAGATTTTAGCGGGCAGCGGCGTCGTATTGGAAAACTCCAGCGTGACATGGCCCTCCCATTCCGGCTCAAGCGGCGTCACGTTGACGATAATCCCGCAACGCGCATAGGTGGATTTTCCCACGCAGATTACCAGTACATCCCGCGAGATACGGAAATACTCGACCGTGCGCGCCAGCACGAAGCTGTTAGGCGGAATCACGCAAACATCGGTCTTGCGATCAACGAACCCCTTCTGGTCGAACGCCTTGGGATCAACCGTCGCCGAATCGACATTGGTGAAGATTTTGAACTCATCGGCAACGCGGGCGTCATAGCCGTAAGACGACAGCCCGTAGGAAATCACCCCGTTGCCGCTCAACTTCTCGGTGAACGGCTCGATCATGCCGTTTTTAGTGGCGGCATCGCGGATCCAGTGATCGGGCAGGATGGGCATGCGCTACTCCTGTTGTAAAAAACGGAATGTAGCGAGTGGCGGGCGCTCCGACAACCGAAAAGGCAGGCAATATAAAAAAGCGCGCCCCGATCAGCGTTTGCGCGCTGTCGTCCGCGTGGGTTTAGCGGGCGGGTTTCTGGCTTGCGCGCTCTCGATCTGGCCGATCAGGGATTCAACCGTGGTGAGCATGGAGTCAACAGCTTCTGCCTTTGCTTGCCCACAGGCCGATTCTCCTTCTTTCCATCCTTCCCTTGCTTCCGCGATAAGGCTTTTTGCTCCATAGATGCCAATAGCAGGCTGTTTTTCGCCGTTGACGATCACATCGTATTCCCCCAGCGCCGCCGAAGCCGCCAGATAAGTGTTAACCAGCGTCCGCTGGTAGCGGGTCAGGCCGGTCATTTCCACCGGTTTGTGTATGTCCAGCCCAGCGTCATCTATCATCTCAATAGTATTCTCTCGCATCTTCCGGAGTTTCGAGCGTGGACCGATATTTTTCCACTGCCCCACCAGACTATTGAGATTTTGATCTAACCCATTTGGGCAAAAACGCGCCTGAGAGCGCGGCTGTGTGGGCAATCCCAGAGCTGCATTCAGCATGATTATATCCGTTTCTGATGCAATATCGTCCAACTTCGCCAATATATCCATCGGCGTAGCACTGCCCGTAATGCTCGGACGATCCTGTTCCGCCAGTATCGCCAGATTGAACCGGTTGGAATCGTCCATGTCATGAAGTTTGCCTTTCTCCCACAGCGCAACCATATTCCGAAGCCCCGCCTTGACTTTATCCGGCACATTTTTGTGCTTTAGCATCGCTTCGATTCTTGGCTGCACCTTTTCTTTCATCTCGTGCAGCGTGGCTTGTGCTTGCTCCGGTGTCATGCTATGGCCTTTCCTCTCTCTGTTTGGTACACTCAATTCTACCGCCTAAAAATTAACCTTTTATGACAGCCTCTTCAAAAAACCCGAAAAAAAATACCAACCGCCGGAAATTTATTAAAAATGCCGGGATGATCGGGGCGGCGGGAGTGCTTGTCCCCTCGGTGCTGGCGGCGGGAGAACAGGCCCCGGTGTTGCTCACCGGTAAAAAACAGTGGCGCATGGCGATGACCTGGCCGAAAGTCCTGCCGGGGCTGGGCACGGGCGCGACGCGGCTGGCGGAACGGATCACCCATCTCTCAGGCGGCAGGCTGGAGGTGAAAGTCTATGGCGCGGAAGAGCTGGTTCCGGCGCTGGGGGTGTTTGACGCCTGTTCGGACGGCTCCATCGAGATGGCCCATGCAGCGCCATATTACTGGCTGGCCAAGAACCGTTCTTTTGCTTTTTTCTGCGCCGTGCCGGGAGGGCTGACCGCGCAGGAACTCAACGCATGGCTTTATTTTGGCGGCGGGATGAAATTATGGCATGAATTGCAGGCGGATTTTAATCTGGTATCTTTCCCGGCGGGCAATACCGGCACACAGATGGGCGGCTGGTTCAAGCGGCCAATTCAGGATGTTTCCGATCTCAAGGGGCTGAAGATGCGTATCCCGGGCATCGCCGGGGAGATTATGGCGAAACTGGGAGCCAACCCGCAGACCATCCCCGGCGGCGAGCTTTATACCGCGTTGCAGCAGGGGGTGATTGACGCGCTGGAATGGGTCGGCCCGTGGAACGATATGGCGCTGGGTTTCCACCGCATCGCCAAATACTATTACGGCCCCGGCTTCCACGAAGGCGGCCCCGGGCTGGAACTGATGATCAACCGCAAGGCGTGGGACGGGCTGGACGTGGATTTAAAGCGCGTCATCAAGGGAGCCTGCGCAACCGAAGGTATGCTGATGCTCTCGGAATACTGCGCCAATAATATCAAGGCATACGAGGAACTGTTGACCGTGCCGGATGTGACTATCGCACCGTACCCGAAGGAATTGTTGCGGCAATTTTTTACGATGGCCGAGGAGGTGGTGGCCGATACGGCCAGACTGGGCGATATTAATCGCCGGATTTATGAAAGTTACGCCAGATTCCGCAAAGCCTCGATGGGATTCGGTCGCACGGCGGAATACGGCTTCATGCGCGGACGCTATCTGGGAAAAACAGAAAGC
>JAKFYP010000161.1 GCA_021730835.1 Alphaproteobacteria bacterium | reverse complement strand
GCATGCGAGAAATCCGCCTTGCCGAGCGCCGCCTTCTCAAGCCGGGCATAGCTGAGATTGGCCCGCTGGAACAACACGCCCGAAGCCCTTACCCCGTCGAGCACGGCATAGGAAAGATCGGTATCGCCCATCACCGCGTCGGAGAGATCAAGCCCGGAAAGCACGGCGCTTCTCAGGTTGGCGCGGCTGAAATCGCAGCCTTTCAGGGAGCAGCCGGTCAGATCCTGCTCGCAGAGATTGGCGCGGCGGCCCTCGGTTCCGTCACTGGCCAGCCAGGCGGCATGCTCGCGTAAAATAAGGTCAAGCTCGCCCTGCTCAAGGCGCGGCGACTCCTCATAGGCTATAGCGGATTCCTGCTGCATATCCCCCGATATACCTTGCCTGCCGCCGGTTTTCCACTTATTTCCTTACCTCCAGCCGCCTGCCGCCGCCAATTTTCACGAAATGCAGATTCATGGCACAGGGGGGCTCACTACGTTGAGTACGATTTTTAAGAGATGCCGCGCAAACTGAGGTGAATTCTAAGATGAAGCGCAACAGCGTCAGCATTCAGTATCCTGATTTGCTTTTTTTAAAATACGGTGTATTGCGTAAGGATGATGGATTTCGAGCGCACCGCCAAACCGATAAAAGAGATCAGCCTTGTGCCGCTGATCAATGTCGTCTTCCTGCTGCTGATCTTCTTTCTGGTGGCCGGGACGCTTGAGCGGTTTGACGTGCTCAACGTCCAGCCACCGATTGCCGAGAGCGGCGAGGAACTCGATCAGGGGCCGCTGGTGGTCGTTATGGGAGCGCGGGAGGAGTTGCTGTTCAATGACGATCTGGTCACACCCGGGGAGTTGGAAAACCTGTTACGTGAACCGCTGAAAAAATATCCGGGTCGCGTGGTGACAATCAAAGCTGATGCGCGGCTCGACGCGCCGAAGCTGATCGCCATTCTCGAGCGCGTGCGCGCCGCCGGGGGCGACAAACTCACCCTGATGACGCAATTACCGTAATCAATTAACCCCGGATTTGCCAAGGGTAATTAATCAGAAAACACTACCCTGCCCTACAGGAGAAGTTCATGGGAGTCGCAGTTATCGGCGTCCTGATGTGGGCCACCTTCAGCGTATTGCTATTCGCGCTGACCCCTGTTTGCTTTTATCCACCATCACCAGTGATGACTTAACGCATGACGGACACAGAAAATAACGCTTTCAGCCGGGTAACTCATCTATGCCGGTATCTGAATGCAGTGATCAGCCCTGAACGCGGGATTGGGCCTGACCCTTTCGGCGAAAAAATCTTTACTGCCGAACAGCAAAATTTTTTAATAGAGAACATGAATGTAAGTACCACGCGTATAGGGGGTGGGGCTGAGGAAAATTTTTCGGAGCGTATGTCTTTTTTGTTTCGTGACGCACCGGTAAAATCAATGATGGCGATTGGCATTATGCTTCATGTATACGAAACCACAGGATTAGAGGTTGAGCAAAAAAAAGAACAACCGGTTTGCTCCCTTATCAAACTGATTGCATTTCTGCACAATAATGTTGTGAATTACTCGCTGATTTATGATATAGATGAAGCGGAAAAGAAGAGCGCTTTCAATGCATCGTCTGTTCCGGAGACAATCGCTCCGCTGACAGAACCTTTAAATATGACGCAAATGCTGGCAATATGCGAGTATGCAATATTGCCCGAACTGGAGCGGCTGCTTCCCCTGATGGCCGGGGAGTTGAATATCAGCCCGGAACGCTTAAAGGAATTGCAGCAAGCGGAGCAAGGTGTATTAGACAAGAAAACCGGATACGAGCTTATTAAGCCTGTGGAGGCCGAACGCTGGAGATCATTAAGCGCCGGGAGTCATGTGGGGAGGCTCGGTAATCGGGAAGCTGAACAGAGCCGTAACTGTTAGAAGAGGGAAACCATGAAAATCTTGGTCGCCGTCAAACGGGTCGTGGATTACAACGTCAGGATTCGCGTCAAAGCCGATGAATCGGGCGTCGAACTGACCAACGTCAAAATGTCCATGAACCCGTTTGATGAAATCGCCGTCGAGGAAGCCATCCGGCTGAGGGAAGCGGGTAAGGCAACGGAAGTGGTCGTTATCTCCATCGGCCCGGATGCCGTGGTTGAGACCATGCGCGCCGGGATGGCGATGGGAGCCGACCGGGGTATCCATATCAAAACCGATGCGGTGATCCAGCCGCTATTCGCCGCCAAACTCCTCAAAGCGCAAGTGGAGAAGGAACAACCGGGGCTGGTGATCCTCGGCAAGCAGGCGATTGACGACGATGCCAGCCAGACCGGCCAGATGCTTGCCGGATTGCTGGGCTGGTCGCAGGCGACCTTCGCCTCGAAGCTGGAATTGCAGGATGGCAAGGCAATGGTGACCCGCGAAGTGGATGGCGGGCTGATGAAAATCGAGGTCAGCCTCCCCTGCGTCCTGACGACTGATTTGCGCCTCAATGAACCGCGCTACGCCAAACTGCCGGATATTATGAAAGCCCGCTCCAAACCGGTGGAAGTCGTGGATGCCGCCACGCTGGGGATTGACCTGACGGCGAAGCTGAGCACAAAGAAAGTCGCCGCCCCGCCCAAACGCATGGGCGGCGGCAAAGTCGCCGGTGTCGAAGAACTGGTAGACAAACTTAAAAACGAAGCCAGAGTGATTTGATATGACCGCACTTGTTATCGCCGAACACGATCACACCGCGCTTAACCCGGCTACGCTGGCGACGGTCACCGCTGCCGTGCAAATGGGCGGCGGGGTGGATATGCTGATTGCCGGATCGCATTGCCGGGCAGTTGCCGAGGCGGCGCAATCCGTCGCCGGTATCGGCAAAGTGCTGCTGTGCGACAATCCGCTTTATGCGCATCCGCTGGCGGAGAATCTCGCGCCGCTGATCGCTGGCCTCGCCGGAAACTACAGCCATCTCGTCGCCCCGGCGAGCACGACCGGCAAGGATGTCATGCCCCGCGTCGCCGCGCTGCTGGATATTCAACAAGTCTCGGAGATTACCAAAGTCGAAGCGTCCGATACCTTTGTGCGGCCAATCTATGCCGGGAATGCGCTGGAAACCGTACATTCCGCGCAGGCAAAACAGGTCGTCACCGTCCGCCCGACGGCTTTCGACAAAGCGGCGGCGAACGGCGGCACGGCGACGCTTGAGGAAATTCTCCCGGCAGCCGATGCGGGCCTGTCGCGCTTTCTGGATATGCAAACCACCGCTTCCGACCGGCCTGATCAGGCCTCGGCGCGGGTCGTGATCTCCGGCGGGCGCGGGCTGGGATCGGCGGAGAATTTCAAGCTGCTTGAGCGTATCGCCGATAAGCTGGGCGCGGCGCTGGGTGCATCGCGGGCGGCGGTGGACGCCGGATACGTTCCCAATGACTATCAGATCGGCCAGACGGGAAAAGTCGTAGCGCCGGAACTCTATATCGCCGTGGGCATCTCCGGCGCGATTCAGCATCTGGCGGGCATGAAGGAAAGCAAAGTGATCGTTGCCATCAACAAGGATGAAAACGCCCCGATTTTCGAGATTGCCGATTATGGGCTGGTAGCCGATCTGTTCGATGTCCTGCCCAAACTCGAAGCGCAGCTTTAATCTATGTTCAGACTGCTCAAAGCCCTGACACTCCTGATCGTCATTGCCACGCTCGCCCTGCTGCTCGCCTACGGATTCGCCTATGTGACGGGAGACAGCGAAATGCTCTACCGGATGAATGCGCAAATGGATCGCGTGCTCGAAAAAACCGGAACCTCCCTGCATGAGGTGCAGGATAAAATCCGTCAGTTCCGGCAAAAAGGCGGCAGTTCCGTGCAGGAAGTGGAAGACGCCATCCGTGAAACACGCCAGAAGGGCGGTGACACAGTAAAGGATATCGAAGATGAAATTCACCGTTTGCGACAAAAAGGCGGCGTCTGAATATGCCCGCCATCATGATTGCGCTTGCGCAGGAAAATCTGACTGTCGGCGATATTGGCGGCAACCGTAGCCTGCTGGCGGCCTGCCATGCGCGGGCCGGGGATGAGAACGCCGATCTGGTCGTGTTCTCGGAACTGGCGGGTGTCGGCTATCCCCCGGAAGACCTGATTTTCGTGCCCGCCTTCCGCCGCGCCGCAATGGAGGCGGTTCTGGAACTGGCGGCGCTGACCGCTGACGGCCCGGCCATCCTGACGGGTGGGCTGTGGGAGGAAGACGGCCATCTCTATAATTGCGCCTTTCTGCTGGAAGGCGGCGAGATCGTCTATCGCCAGCCCAAGCATCATTTGCCCAATTACGGCGTATTCGATGAAAAGCGGGTTTTCTCTCCCGGCCCCCTGCCCGACGTGCCGGCATGGCGAGGCATAAAGCTGGGTATCTTCGTCTGCGAGGATATGTGGGGCGGGGAAGCGCCCGCGCATCTTGCCCGGCAGAAACCCGACCTGCTCATCAGCCTGAACGCATCGCCGTTTGAGAGCGGCAAGCAACAGCGCCGTGAAGCGCTTGCGGCAAGGATCGTGCGGCAGGCGGATGCCCCGCTCCTTTATCTCAACCAGACCGGCGGGCAGGATGAACTCGTCTTTGACGGCGGATCATTTGCGATGGATGCGAACGGGGAAATTATCCAGCGTTTGTATTTTTTTGAGCCGCACGAGTCGTTGTTTTCTTACGCGAAAGGCATACTGACGCCACGCAGAAAGACCAGGCCGCACGCCCTTCCGCCGCCTGAAGCGCTGCTTTTTGAAGCCATGAAATGCGGCCTGCGGGATTATGTACGCAAAAACGGCTTTCCGGGCGTCGTGCTGGGATTATCCGGCGGCATTGACTCGGCCCTGAGTGCCTGCGTCGCCGCCGAAGCGCTCGGCCCCGGGCATGTGCATTGCCTGATGCTCCCCTCCCCCTACACCTCGCCGGAGAGCCTTGAGGATGCCGCCACGCTGGCCGCCGGTCTTGGCGTGCGTTACGGCATCATCCCGATTACCGAAGGCATGGAAGCCGCCGCGCATATGCTGCAAACGATTCCCCCCTCCCCCCTCGCCCGGGAAAATATCCAGTCGCGCCTGCGCGGATTACTGCTGATGGCTATCTCCAACACGGAAGGAAAGCTGCTGATTACCACCGGCAATAAATCGGAAATGGCGGTCGGCTATGCGACGCTTTACGGCGATATGTGCGGGGCCTATTCGGTGCTCAAGGATCTCTATAAAACGGAAGTCTATCGCGTGGCGCGCTGGTTCAATGCGCAAGACAGCGAGCCGGTAATCCCCGAGCGCATCCTCACCCGCCCCCCCAGCGCCGAATTGCGCGAGAATCAGAGGGATGAGGATAGCCTGCCGCCTTATGATGTGCTCGATCCGATCCTGAGATTGCTGGTCGAGGGCATGCGTTCGGTGGGTGAAATCGTCGCGGAAGGGTTTGAGCGGGAAATGGTTGAGAACATTGCGAGGCTGCTCTACGCTTCGGAATATAAGCGCCGCCAGTCGCCGCCCGGTGTCAAGCTGACGCCGATGGCCTTTGGCCGCGACCGGCGCTTTCCGCTCACCAACCGCTTCCGGCTGTAGCGGGTTTATTTACCTTTTTGGTCGCCTTCGGGCTTTTTACCCTGATGCTGCGCCGCAACATCGTTCTGGTCGCAACTGACGAATTGACACTTAATCATTTGCCCTATATCGGCTAAAGTCAATCTGTCCCCTGCCTGAATTGTACGCTTTATCCTATTGAGCGCTCCTACCGTTGTCGTCCCCACTGCATTAGCGCCATCCGGGCTGCCTGATTTATTTCTATAGTCGCCCCTTCGAGTGACAAGCGCATCAATACCTTCTCCGTCATCATCCGCCATTTTCCATCTCCTGCGTTTGTTGTTTTTCTTAGAGGTATCAGTGGATTATACCTGAGAAGGATTATACCTGAGAAATATGACGATTTGATGAACCGGCAAAGAAATACCGGTTTGCCGGTCAGGGTGTATTGTCTATAACATGCTCAATGTAAACGATATTATCTTCCGTCAGCGGGCCGGTGAATTTACGGATCATCCTGCCGTCAGGGTCAATCAGGATGGATTCCGGGTAGCGAAACGATTGAAAAATACCGGAAACAACGGTTTCCTGCGGATCGCTCGCATAGTAAATATTAGCCGCGTCAACGGCCTCGCCCTCCTGTTTCCTCAGCCGCCCCAGAAACGCCAGCGCATCGGCGGGATTGGTGTCAACGGAGACCGCCACCAGCGCCAGCCTGTCCTGGTTATCGCCCGCCAGCCTGAGCAGGGCCGGAAACTCCACGGCGCAGGGCAAACACCATGAGCCCCAGAAGTTGAGTAACACATATTTTCCCCGCCACGCTGCCAGCTCCCGCTTTTCGCCCTCTCCCAGAGGCTCAAACGTCACCGCCGGGGCGGCAACCGGCTTTATGCCCGTTTTCTCCGGCGTGCGCACGCCCTGCCGCTGGTCGAGCCATCCCCAGCCCTGCCCGGCAAGCAAGATCAGGAGGAACAAAACAATGATTTTCACGACGCCCACATCCCTTTTTGCCATCTCGCCCTTGAAAATCATTGTTTTGTTCCTCCTGATCTTGCTTGCCGGGCAGGGCT